>CAZYGB010000054.1:0-3647 GCA_964647525.1 uncultured Candidatus Saccharibacteria bacterium
GATTATGAAAGGGAGCTTGGGTTTTCAGTTATCATTCCTGGCTACAGCAGGAATCATTTTTCTTTATCCTATCTGGGCTAGAAAATCTTTTTGGCAGAAAAAGTTTTTTCAGGGATCTGGTTCTTGGCTGATGATGACTGTTTTACCTTCTCTTTCTGCTCTAACAATGGTGCTTCCCTGGATAGCATACAAAATGCAATATGTATCATTGGTTACTCCCTTTACTAATCTGATGGTGCTGCCGTTTCTTCCCTTGGTAATTGTTTTAGGGGTTATTACCATTATAGGGGCAATGATTTGTTATCCTTTAGGATTGTTTTTTAGTTTTTTTCTTTCTAAGATTCTTGCCTTTATTCTCTTGATTATACGCATCACTTCTTCTCTTTCTATTTCTCAAGTATATATTCCTACTTTTCTTCTTTGGGGATTGATTCCGTATTATCTTTTTATTTCTCTATATATTTACAGACAGCAGAAACAAGTAACTTAACTCTTTTTATGAAAAACATATATTTCTATTCTTTACTTTTTCTTTTAGGGATTAATCTATTTGTTTGGGGAGTGATCTTTGCTTTTATCTATCGTCCCCTAGGGGAAGTGGATTTTCTCAATGTCGGGCAGGGTGATGCAGAATTAATACAAATGGAAGCAGGAAATATTCTGATTGATGCCGGTCCTAATAGGGAAGTAGTTTCTGCTCTGGATAAAGTATTGCCTTTCTTTGACCGTACTATTGATGTGTTTATTCTTTCTCATCCTAACCAGGATCACTATGCTGGGTTTTTTGATGTTTTAGATAGATATCAAGTTAGAGCAGTGGTGCTTAATAATCTTGATTGCCCTAATTCTCTTTATCAACAATTACTTCAAGAGATTAGAAAAAGAAATATTACTGTACTTTCTGGATTAACAGGAACAAGAATCAGGAGCAAGGATTCTCCATCCCAATTGCTTATTATTCATCCGTCTCATCTGGCAACAATGAATGATAATGCTGACGAATTTAGTTCAGTGGATATTTTATCTTTGGGAGGAAAACAGTTTCTTTTTACTGGTGATATAGGGTTTCAAGAAGAGAAAGAACTTATCCCTCTTTTGTCGTTACTGCCCGCAGGGGAACGAATTCTCAAGGTAGCCCATCATGGCTCCCGTTATGCCAGCTCCCAGACGTTTCTAGAAGCCTTTTCTCCCCAAATAGCAGTTATTGAAGTGGGAAATAATAATTATGGCCATCCTCACCCCGATACCTTGCAGCGATTAAAGGATGCTCAGGTTAAGGTTCTGCGGACAGATTTAGACGGCTCAATCAGGTTTATCTTTCCTTCTTCTCAGGAAATGTATCTTCAGAGCCAGAAATTTTGATTTGCTAAAATTCAGTTTTTTATCTATACTAGGATATCTTTAATATATATTAATCATGCGTATCTGGATAAAAGATGTTCCCCAGTATTTAGACAAGGAAATTCAACTCTATGGTTGGGTAAACGCCCGGCGGGATCACGGGAAGATTATTTTTATTGATTTAAAAGATAAAACAGGACAGGTGCAGATAGTATTCTCTCCGGATACTGAAGAAATCTATCCTTTGGCAGAAACATTACGTTCTCAATGGGTAATTGGCATTAAGGGGATAGTAAAAGCAAGGCCTAAGGGGATGGAGAATGAAAAGATAGCTTTGGGAACAATGGAGATAGAGGTCAGGGACTTGAAAATCATTAGTCCTGCTAAGACATCACCTTTTAATACCCCCTCTCTTCAGGAAAAAGTAGGGGAAGAAACACGTCTTCGTTATCGTTACTTAGACTTGCGCCAGGAACGATTGCAGGAAAACTTGAAGAAACGTCATCAAATTAATCAGTTTATTCGTAACTATTTAACGGAACAGGAATTTCTAGAAGTAGAAACGCCAATACTTACTCGTTCTACCCCGGAAGGAGCACGGGACTATATTGTTCCGGCTCGTTTAAATCCGGGAAAATTTTATGCTCTTCCTCAAAGTCCTCAGCAATATAAACAACTGCTTATGGTTGCGGAAATAGAAAGATATTTTCAGATTGCTCGTTGTTTTCGGGATGAAGATACCCGGGGGGATCGGCAGCCAGAATTTACCCAGTTGGATTTAGAAATGGATTTTTCTTCTCGGGAAGATATTCTGACCTTAATAGAGAATCTCTTGCATAGTATGATTGAGAAAATCTATCCTCAGAAGAAAATCTCTGCTTTTCCTTTTCCTCGGCTTAGCTATCAGGAGGCAATGAAAAAATATCATTCTGATCGTCCTGATTTGCGCAAGGATAAAAAGGATCCGGAGGAATTGGCTTTTGCTTTTGTGGTTGATTTTCCTCTTTTTCAGTGGAAGAAGGAAGAGAAGAAATGGGATACTGTTCATCATCCCTTTACCCGTCCTCAGTTTTTACCCAATGAACACATAGATGATGTTATAGCCAGAATAAAAAAGGATCCTGGAAAAGTTTTAGCTCATCAATACGACCTTGTTCTTAATGGTCTGGAGATAGGAGGAGGATCATTGCGTATTCATGAAGCTAAACTTTTGGAAGCAGTTTTTGAAACATTAGGTCATCAACCTGAGGAAATTCAGGATAAATTTGGTCATCTCATGGAAGCTTTCAGTTACGGGGTGCCTCCTCATGGAGGGATTGCCTTGGGCCTGGATAGAATTTTAATGGTTTTAGCTAAAGAATCTAGCATTAGAGAAGTAATTGCTTTTCCTAAAACAGGTGATGGAAGAGATTTAATGATGCATGCCCCAGCGGAAGTTGATCCTGCACAATTAAAAGAGTTACATTTAAAATTAGATAAAGATATTAAAAAATATGAATCCTAAAGAAGAAAAAACATTAGTACTTATTAAACCAGATGGAGTAAAGAGAGGGTTAGTTGGCGAGACTCTTCATCGTTTTGAACAAAGAGGTTTAAAAATCATTGCTCTTAAGATGACGCAAGCTAAAAAAGAACAGATTGATAATCATTATCCCAAAGATAAAAAATGGATAAGAAGATTAGGTGAGAAAACTTTAAAAAATTATCAAAAGTATGGATATGATCCTATTAAAGAAATGGGGTCAGATGATCCAGATAAAATTGGAGAAAAAGTTAGAAACTGGCTCCTTGACTATATGACTTCCGCTCCCATTGTTAAAATAGTGGTCCAAGGTGTTCATGCTATTGATATGGTTAGAAAAATAGTGGGGCCAACATTACCGGTAGATGCAGAAATGGGAACAATCAGAGGAGATTTTTCTGTTGATTCTTCTGATATAGCCAATAGGGAGAAGAGAGCCATTCATAATCTGGTCCACGCTTCCGAAACACCGGAAGAAGCAGAACATGAAATTAATTTTTGGTTTTCCCCGGAGGAAATTCATAGCTACCAAAGAGAGGAGGAGGAAATGATGTTTTAGGTTTTTACTTGCATATTTTTTATGATATAATAGAGGATGCCCTTGCTGGATTGAGGAACGATTCAGGTCAAATTGATCTCAAAGGGAGCTCCAATCTTTTACCCCTTGGGGTAAAAGTAAGAGCACCCACTTAGATTTCAGCTGAATTCGACCTTTCTCTGGCGGGGCATTTTTTGTTGATTTGATTCTTTTGGTCTTTTTTGCTACACTAAACACATTAAATAT
>CAZYGB010000055.1:0-3631 GCA_964647525.1 uncultured Candidatus Saccharibacteria bacterium
TTCCTCTTTTTTCTTAGAGGAATCAGTAAATTGTTTTCCCCAGGATTCTTTCAAAACCCCTCCCAGGGACACAAACGCCTCCTTCAGGCTTTTCCCTTCCTCCAATGATTTCCTTACCTGTTCAAATGTTTTTTGTGTCCCCCCTAAATCAGAATGAATAATCAATTGAAAAACCACTCCTTCCCCAAGATGAGCAATCTTACTAAAGGCATTGAGAACCGTAGCCAGAGAATCCTCCGAAAGAGCAGGAAAGATTTTCAAAGGAAGGACAAATGGATCCTTTAAATGAAATGTTGCCCCTTTTATTTCTCCCCTGGGAGAAAAAATCGTGTAGTCTTTTACCGGCTCTACCCGGGAATAAGGAAACAGAGAAGTTACACTCTTCTCCAGGAGCTGAGCGTCATTTCTATTAATGGCAATATAAAAACAAATCTCCTCTAAATCATGGGGGACAGCAATTTCCAGGATAATATCTTTTTTATACCGGCTGAACCCTTCAATTAATTGTTCAAAAGGAGCGATAAAATCAACCAGTTTCTTTTTGTCTTCCTCTTTAGGCAGATCCCTGGGAACAGTAACCAAAAACAAGGAATAATGAAAACTCTTCCTTATCTCCAAAAGAAAAGACTTTTTCTTAACAAGAAAAACGCCTGCTATTACTATTGCTATTGGTAAGATAAAAGACAACAGAAATTTAAGCATCTAAATTGCTCCTTTACTTTTTAATTGTTCATAGTATTCATCCACTAAAACATCATGGAGCTTATCCAAAAGAAAAGCATTACCGCTTTTCCTGGCATCAAGAACAGCTTTGGGAATGCTGTCCTGCAAGGCTACGGTAACTAACATCTGCAATATTTCTTTCTCCTTCACTTCCCAAACGGCATCTTCCTCCCTTAAGGACACGGGAGGGGGAGGAGGAACAGTATGGTCAGCTATCGGGGTTTCTTTTGCTACTTCCGGAGGCAGTGTTTCTAACCCCTTTTCTATTCTCTCTTTGACCACTTCTCCCAATAATTCTTTATTAGAAACAGTCTCGAGTTTATCTCGGGTTAAAGCTTCTTTTTTTTGTAAGAAACGATTTTGTATAATTTCCCCTTCTGTCGGCATTATGGTAAATAAATAAACTATTTAAAGTATTATATCAAAAAAAATAGCTTTTAGGAACGAAAACGGTAGTAAATCTTGGGCAGGTAGCGGCAATCAATATATTCCAATTTTTTCATTTTCCCCGATAACTGTTCTTCCTTAAGTCTCTCGACTATATTCAGGATAGTGGCAAGATTGTCCTGAGAACGAAAAGCAAGGAACCATCCCTCGGCATCCCTTAATCGGAGAGAAGAAAAATCATTATTCTTAATTATTAAGGCATCAGGGTGAAGAGGGCTATTTTCCGATTGGGATAGATTGAAAATTTGTTCCAGTATCTCCAACTGGGAAGGTGTGATAACACTTCCCCCTAAAAACGCCTTTTGTTTTCTTTCATCTATAATTTTTATTAATAAAGAATCGGATTCCTGGGATTGTTCCTGAAATATAACTCCGTTTTTATCCATAAAATAGCATTGCTCTTCCCTAGGACACCATAAGAAGCTTACTTTTCTTTTCAAAAAAGTCAGAGTAAGGGTATGGTCAGAGAAATCAATATGACTGTTAACTGATAAAATACCAGGATCTCTTTTCAGTAAGGTTTCTTCTAAACGGGAAGAAGACAAAACCAAACCGTTCATATGGTATTGCTGCATTTCAGGAAAGAGGTAAAAAAGAAAGGCAGGAACAAAATCTTCAGTGCGGGAATATAAATAACTTTTTATGGGCTGGCTCAAGGATTCACTGTATCCCTTAATTACTATTTTTTCAATTTGAAAAAAGGGAGAAACAAATATGAGAGCATAGATTAATCCCCCCAGAATAAAACCCACTAATAAAAGAAGAAAAGATTGAATACGCTGCCAACGTCTTTGTTCCAGGCGATGACTATTCGATATTCGTCTTCTCATAATTACCACTTAACGTTTAATAACCTTTATTCTTCCCATATAAGGAACAAGAACCCGGGGAATTTTAATAAACCCTTCCCTTGTTTGGTAGTTTTCGATAATAGCAATAATGGTCCTTCCTATCGCCAAACCAGTTCCGTTCAGGGTATATACAAATTGAGCTTCTTTCTCTTTCTGGGAACGAAACTTAATATGCAAACGGCGAGACTGAAAATCAGTACAATTGGATGTGGAGTGGGTTTCCCGATATTGTCCTGCCCCGTTGTTCTGCCCGGGAAGCCAAGCTTCAATATCGTATTTGGCTGCCGCTGGATCACCCAGATCACCGGCACAGATATTAACCACCCGATAAGGAATAGCCAGGGCCTTCATTAATTCTTCTTCCAAAGAAAGCAGGAATTCATGTTCTTTCTTTGCTTCCTCCGGTTTGGAAAAAACAAACATCTCCACCTTATCAAACTGATGAACCCGGAGAATCCCCTTGGTGTCCTTGCCGTAGGAACCGGCTTCCCTCCGGAAGCAGGAAGAAAAAGCCACGTAACGTTTCGGTAAATCCTCCTCATCAAACGTTTCGTCCATATGCATAGACCCTAACATCTGTTCTGATGTTCCTGCCAGATAGAGATCATCTTTGGGTAAGTAATAAACTTCATCTTTTCCTCTATCAAGATATCCCATCCCCCAAAAAGGCTGATGTTTAATCAAAACGGGAGGAATGACAGGAATAAATCCCTTTTTGGTTATTCTATCAAAAGCAAATTTCACCAAAGCTATCTCTAAAAGAGCGGCCTCTCTTTTCAAAAAACCAAAACGGGAACCAGATGTTTTTGCTGCCCTTTTGGTATCAATGATATCGAGCTGCTCTCCCAAGGTCAGATAGTTCTTGGGAGTAAATCTAAATACCGTCCTTTTACCCACTTCCCTAAGAACTACATTATCCCTTTCGTCTCTCCCGGGAGGAACATCTTCCAGGGGCGGATTGGGAAGAAGGTTCATTATTTTTTGATATTCCTGGTTTACTGCTGCTAATTCTTCGTCTTTCCCTCCTAGAAATTTTTTAACCTCTTTTAATGTTGCCAGTATTTCCTCTTTGTTTTCCTGTTGAACAATTTTCTTCTCCACTGTATTCTTTTTCGCTCTCACTGCTTCTATTTGCTGCAGTAATTCCCTCCTTTTATTGTCTATTTTTAAAAGCTGATCTATCAAAGAAGGATCCACTCCTTTTTTTTGAATAGCCTCCTTAATTTTTTCTGGATCTTGTCTAATAATTTGAATATCAAACATATATTTTACTTTCTCGGTTTCATAAATGGAAAGAGAATGACTTCCTTAAGGGAAGGGGCGTCAGTTAAAACGGCAATTAATCTATCAATGCCAACCCCTAAACCGGCTGCTGGGGGCATTCCGTATTCCAGGGCCTCTATAAAATCAGTATCCAGGGGATGAGCCTCTAAATCACCTTTCTTTCTTAAGGCTGCCTGCTCTTCCAGCCTTTCTTTTTGATCCAGGGGGTCATTCAATTCAGAAAAAGCGTTAACCAGCTCCCAACCATTGATCACCAACTGGAAACGAGCTGTTTCCTCCTGATTGTCGGATTTTCTTTTTGCCAAGGGAGAAAGTTCTACCGGATG
>CAZYGB010000056.1:0-3626 GCA_964647525.1 uncultured Candidatus Saccharibacteria bacterium
TAGTTTAGGAATTATTGGTGTAGTTGCCGCAGTTACTCTTGGGATTACTGGTGCTTGGTGGAGTGATTCAGCTACTAGTCATAATGCCTCTTTCACCTCAGGGAATGTAGATTTAAAATTGTCAAATTCTTATGATACTAGCAAGTTAGTAGATACTGTTACTGAAACTTGGGACCAGAGCAATATGGCTCCTGGGGGAACACCGTTAGAAGCTATTCTATGGATGAAAAATGTTGGTTCAATAAATGCTGACCATATGGATTTTGCTGTGGCAAATACTATGTCTGGCTGTAACGGTGGATGGACCAAGTGTCAAGGCTTAGACGACCAGATGAGAATTACCAAGTTGGAATACGCGGACAAAAATTTACTTACTGGTGGAGCAGGGGCTGATGTAGCGTCAACATGTAATATAAATGTCGGCTCTGATCAGACTTACCATACTATTCAGGCTGGAATTAGTGCAGCAACGTCGGGAAACACTGTTTGTGTGGCGGCGGGGGCATATGTGGAGAATGTAGTCATACCTCTAGGTAAAGATAATCTGCAGTTGATTGGTGCTGGTTCCGATGTAACGAGCATTAAGCCAACATCTGGCAAAGCTGTGGCCCTCAGCGGTAATTTGGGGGTCATTACTGGTTTCACAATCAAGGGTTTCACTCTGGTAACACCCAATGCATACGCATTTATCGCTTTGTCGGGGACCAATGACGGCACCACCTATACCACGAACCTGATACTTGAGGACATCGTGGTGGACGGTCCATATGGTATTGGCCTAAATGCCGTTAATGGAGTTACCCTTACGAATGTGCATCTTAGCAACACCGTGAGTGGTGGCGGAGCGCTTGAGCTGACCGGAGTGTCTAATCTCCTCTTTACACAGGGGAGTATCAAAGGGAATACTATTGGTGTTCATCTACAGCCAACAGGTATAGGCGAAGTCGGAGCAGGTTATGGACCGAATGGCAACATCCAGATTCATAGCTCTAATCTTGTCGGTAACATCACTGCGATTAAAAACGAAGATGAAGATAGTGAAACCTCGATTAATGCTACCAACAACTGGTGGAGTCCATCAGGTCAGGTTCTTATTGGTAATGTAGGTTATACACCTTACGCCGGTGGTCCGTTTATTGGCTACATTATAGATAGCAATGGGAATGGTTTTGCTGATTTGGCTGATTTCCAAGCGCAAGGAATTAAAAATGTAAAGCCTGGATTGGCGGCTAACGCATGGAATAAATTAGATATGGCTGTCCAACTCGATGGTCCAACTACTGGCAATGAATATCAGGGAGGAAAAGTTGCAATGGATATGACAGTTACTATGCAGCAGGGTCCTGTTCAGTAAACACTGATTAGCAGAATTGAACTCTTTTAGGTTGCCCTTTGCCCTTCCGAAGCTTTAGCGAAGGAGGATCAGCGGTTATCCTTGTACGCTTATAAGGGCAACCAATAAAGATTTTAATCAAAGACTTTAATAAGTATGAAGTATGGATTTTCAGAAAGCTGATATTAAAAAAATAAAAAAGATTTCTTACTGGTTAATTTTGGGATTTTTGTTTGCGGTTTTAGTCTTTGTTTTAATTCCACTTCTGCCGATTGATAATAATTATTCTTTAAAAATGGTACTTTCTGGTTCAATGAGTCCAGCAATTAAAACCGGTAGTATTGTAGCCGTAAGACCAACATTATCTTATAAAACAGGAGATGTAATAACTTTTAAAACTGGTAAAACAGAGAGAGAGATAGTAACCCATAGAATAATAGATCAAACAGAGCAAGGATTTATTGTCAAAGGGGATGCAAATAATGTTGCTGATGTAAAACCTGTAAAAGAAGAAGCAATTTTAGGAAAAGTAGTTTTGACTATTCCTTATGCTGCTTATGCTGTCAATGCTATGCGTTCTAAAATTGGACTTATTTTATTAATTGTTATTCCGGCTTTACTAATTATTGGGGACGAAATACGTAAAATTTTTCAAGAAGCTCAAAAAATACAACAAAAGAAAAACGAAGTATGATTAAAAGGCGTTTATTAAAAATTACTTTCTCGCTCACCATTATTGGCTTTAGTTTAGTTGGACTTTTGTCTATTGGTCAGACTTATGCCTTTTTTTCTGATGGCGTTGATTCTAATGGCAATATTTTTACAGCTGGGACATTAGATCTTACTTTAAGATCTGGTCAAGGTAATTTCGTTTCAAGTGCTGAAAACATGCAGCCAGGAAATCAAGTTAATAGAGATATTTATATAGGCAAGACATCAATTAGTTCACCTTTACAATATAGGATTAGTTATGAATTAATTGGAGGAAACGAAGATTTTTGTAATCAGCTACAGTTAAAGATTTGGTATGATTATTATCATGGCCCAGTAATCGGAGGATATAATAATCGTGATATGAGATTAAAATATAATGCATCATTAACTTCTTTAGTAGATTTAATAGACGAAGATTTTATCATTCCTCATACAGACGATCAATTTGATACAGACCCAAATGATGGTACAGAGCAATGGTTTTATTATAGTGTTATATTACCAAGTACAATTGATGATCTTTATCAAGGACAGGTTTGTAATTTTAACTTTGTTGTTGAATCTTGGCAAGATAACATAGGTAATTATGGAGATGGAGGGTTTACTGATGTTGAAAAGATGGAAAATACTATTAAAGTTGGCTATTGGAATCCCCCAGTTGTTTTAAATGAATTTTTGCCAAATGCCGTAGATTATCCAGAATTTATTGAACTATACAATAAGACCGCTTCTCCAATTGATTTAAATGGGTTTTATATAAAGGCAAACGGTCACACTATTCTTATAAATGCTATCACTACCAATGCCTATTCGGGTGGTATTACGACAATACCAGCAAATGGCTGGTTAGTGGTAACTACTGATGAAGATTTAATAGACAACAATTCCGGTACCATTGCTCTTTATAATGGCAACGATGCTGTGGTTGATTCTTATACATACGGAAGCCCTAACCATAATGTCAATAATACTCCTGGTCAGACTAACAACTTGGTTGCTTATTGGCCTTTTGATAATGATATATCAGATAAGAGCGGTAATGGAAATAATGGGATAAACGATGGAGCAACTTTTGTATCTGGCAAAATTAATGAGGGTTTGAGTTTTGATGGTAATGATAATATGGTGGTTTCTGGGGTAAGTAGCCTAAATCCATCTAAGGTTACTCTTGAAGCTTGGGTCAAAAATTCAGGAACACCAGGCACTTATAAATATATTACTGGCAAGTATTACTTAGGCGATCGTGGTTCTTATGCTCTTTATACTAGCGGAAGTGGTGGATTACGATTCTATATAAGTCATACAGCAGGATTTGTAGCCTCTCCTGATGCTGGCACAGGAATCTGGGATGGTAACTGGCATCACATTGCCGGGACCTACGATGGCGCAAAAGTCCGGCTTTATGTAGATGGTGTTGAGGTGGGCTCTGGAACAGTAACAACAAAAAGTATCGCTTATAATGCTAATGATTTATACATCGGCAGTTACGGTAGCGGATTTTACTGGAAAGGTATTATTGACGAGGTTAAAATTTATAATCGCGCTTTAGATGCAATAGAGATTTTAGAACATAATGGCG
>CAZYGB010000057.1:0-3489 GCA_964647525.1 uncultured Candidatus Saccharibacteria bacterium
AGAGAATAAGGTTTTTACTTTGGCGGAAAATAACAAAATAGAAGTTCACCAGCCAACGAAGCTCTTTCAATATGATTGGGACGGTTTATTGTATCACTTCAGGGCAAAATCTTTAGATTTATTAGTTACTCCTAATCATAAAATGGTAGTTGATGATGTTAAAACTGGAAAGAGAAAGCTTGTTCCCGCTGAAAAATTTAACGTAAACAATCACCGAATTCCTAAGCAAGGAATATGGATTGGCAGAAAAGTAAAGTATTTTGTTTTACCAGGAATTGAAAATAATTGGGTTGCAGGAAATCACCAGAGTCATCATTATTATAGAAAAGATAATCTAAAAATTCTAATGGATGATTGGCTAAAGTTCTTTGGTATTTGGATTGCCGAGGGCAGTTTTGATAATGACAATATTGCTCAATCTCATGGTTATAGAGTTTTTATAACTCAAATAAATAAAAAAACGAGAGAGGAAATTAGAAATGTTTTGGACAATTTACCACTTCACTATAAAGAAATAGAAAACGGATTTGTCATTACAAACAAACAATTATGGAGTTATTTAAGGCAATTTGGGCATTGCCACGATAAGTTTATTCCCAACGAATTAAAAGATTTATCAAAAGAGCAATTGCAGATATTATTTGAATGGTTAGTCAAAGGAGATGGTCATATTCGACCATTAAGAGGAATAGCTACTAAAAGACAGATTATTTATTATACAGTTTCCAAAGGTTTAGCAGATGATGTTCAGGAAATTGTAATGAAACTTGGCTGGCTGGCGACTATTACAAAGAGAAAAGCAAGAAATACTTTTATTAAGGGAAGAAAAGTCAATTCAAGTGATCAGTATGTGATTGGAATTCAACAATCCACTCATTATCGACTTCGCTCTAGTAATATAACCCTTGAACGTTATAATGGCAAAGTATATTCTTGCGAAGTTCCTAACCACACTCTTTTTGTTAGGAGAAACGGGAAAGTCAGCTGGTCAGGGAATTCTATTGGCGTAGTAACTATCAATTTACCTCGTCTTGGCTATCTTTCTAAAACAAAGAGAGAATTTTTCCAGCGGGTAGGAAAATTAATGGATTTGGCTAAAACAAGTTTAGAGATTAAAAGAAAGGTTTTGGAAGATTGGACCGAGAAAGGGCTTTATCCATATAGTAAATATTATTTGGATAATGTGTATAAGATTCGTCATTCCTATTGGGGAAATCATTTTTCCACTATCGGGTTAATTGGGATGAATGAAGCATTGTTAAACTTAATGGGAGTGACTATTGGGGAGAAAAAGGGAATTAAATTCACCCTGGAGGTAATGAACTTTATGCGTGATAAACTAGTGAAATACCAAGAAGAAACTGGTAATCTTTATAATCTGGAGGCTACCCCAGCAGAGGGAACCTCTTATCGTTTAGCATTGAAAGACAAGAAGAAATATCCTGATATTATTACCGCAGGGGAAAAAGAACCTTATTACACCAATTCTACTCAGTTACCGGTAAATTATACTGATGATTTATTTCAAGCTTTGCAGTTACAGGATCCACTTCAGGTAAAATATACAGGTGGCACGGTCTTTCACTCTTTCTTAGGAGAAGCAGTTTCTGACACCCTGACGGTAAAGTCATTGGTAAGAACAATCTCTCATAAATTTCATTTGCCATACTTTACTCTTACTCCTACCTTTTCTGTTTGCCCTGTTCACGGATATATTACCGGAGAACACTTTACTTGTCCTTACTGTACTGTCGAACAGTCTTGTGAGGTTTATTCTCGAGTAGTGGGTTATCTTCGTCCTGTTCAACAGTGGCATAAAGGAAAACGAGAAGAGTTTCGTCAACGGAAAACGTTTAAAGTATAAAAGATGTTTTTTGGGGGATTACAAAGAACAACCTTGGTGGACTATCCCGGTAAAGTAGCAGCTACTGTTTTTACCTTTGGATGTAACTTTCGTTGTCCCAATTGTCATAATCCAGAGTTAGTTTTACCAGAATTAATTGAAAAGCAACCTAGAATAACAGAGAAAGAGGTATTAGATTTTCTTAAAAGTCGTCAGGGATTAATAGAGGGTTTATGTATTACGGGAGGAGAGCCGACAATGCATTCCGACCTGGGTGATTTTATTAAAAAAGTAAAGAAATTAAGAGTACAAGTTAAGTTAGATACCAATGGGTCCTTTCCAGTAATCTTGAAGAAATTAATTAATCAGTATTTAATAGATTATGTAGCCATGGATGTTAAAGCTCCTCCTGAGAAATATGATATAGCTACTGGAGTAAAGGTATCGCTGGAGGATATTAAAAAGAGTATCAATTTATTGAAAGAAGGAAAAGTTAATTTTGAATTCCGGACTACTCTTGTTCCTAATATTTTAACGGAAGATGATATTTTAAAAATTGTAGAATGGATTAAACCAGCTTCCCAATATTTTCTCCAGCGTTTCCGAGGTAAAAAAACATTAAGTCCAGAATGGGAAGGATTATCAGGTTGGCCAGAGGAGGAAATGCAATTCCTGCTTGAAAAAATAAAACCATATTTTAAAAATTGTGCCTTACGTTAATCACTAGCTAATTAATTATGTCTCAGCTATCCACAGCGAAAATATTTCGCTATGGTGGGGTAGCTTTTTTAGTGGGTAGTGGGGGAGCTTATTGGATTAGCTCCTTTTTTTGTTTTTCTTCCCTTTATTTATATATTTTACTAGTAGTACTTTTGTTTCTTTTTAAGTGGAAGAAGAAAAGAATAGCATTTATTATTTTAATAACCTTTTGTTTCTTTTTGGGAATCTATCGTTTCCAAAATGTACTTTTTCAGTTGAATCAAACTTCTTTTTTTAAAAAAGATAATGTTACTTTACAAATTACTCTTCCCAAAGAACCTTTTCACAGAGAAAATTATCAGAAAGTCGTTGCTTCTCCCCTGGTTATTTATTTAGGAAGTTATCCAATTTATCACTACGGCGATAGTATTCAAGTAAATGGGACAGTAGAACCAGTTGATTGGTATTTAGATGGTTCTTCCTTTGTTTCTGGAAAGATGAGTTATCCTAAGGCAAAATTGCTGCAATCAGCTTCTTTTTCCTGGCCCCAATTAATTTTTAATATTCGAAAGAGAATAACACTTGTTTTGGGGAGGGTAATGCCGGAACCGGAGAATAGTTTATTAATAGGACTGTTGTTAGGGAAAAAAGACAGTATTTCTTCAAATCTACAGGATCAAATTAGAAAAGCTGGCCTGGCTCATATTATTGTTGTTTCCGGCTTGCATCTGTCGATTATAATCAGGATTTTAATTTCAGTATTGATTTCCCTAGGTTTACGGAAAAGAGCAACCTTCATTTTTTTAATTTGTTTCCTTTTATTTTTTAGCGGACTGGTTGGATTTACTGCTTCCATTATTCGAGCCAGTATTATGGCTTTTCTTCTTTTATTGTCCTCTTTGTATTCGCGTCTTTACAAACCTGGTAATTCTTTATTGCTAGCGGCA
>CAZYGB010000058.1:0-3351 GCA_964647525.1 uncultured Candidatus Saccharibacteria bacterium
TATAAAAACAAGTTGGTCAACTCAAAGACTGTTATTTAGCTCCGGGAACTGGATGATGTTAAAACCTGTTGTATTTAAAGCTCTTCCTTTTGAAACTTTTCTTCCTGGGTTTTATCTAATTTTCTGATAATCTTTGTTATTTCAACAGTCTGCCCCTGATGTTTTCATTCTACCAAAAAATCACCTTACATTATTTCGTACGGATATATTGATATATAAAAATTAATAGCGAAAATTAATATTCACTTTATACCCTGAAGCTCCAAATCTTTCTTTAGCAAATTCAGCTACTTTATACGGAGGAAATACTTTACAACTGAAAATATCAAGATAGATTGCTTTTGATGCATTGGCAAAATGAGCGGAAATTAAAGAAGTTTCTATCAATTGAGTCATTGAGAATCCTGAAACTCTTTTATTGGCGCCAAAGTTAACTACCGTAGTATCGCCAAATCTTTTCATATCAATAAGCTCGCATAAGTCTTTAACAAACTGTCTTATATATTCCGCATCAACCATTTTGTCTAAGTTGCAATTTTTTAAGTCAACTGATACTGCCAAACCCCAGGGGTTCTTGGCTTCATATTCAGTTAAACAACTGGCGTCTTTTTGTTCTAATTCCTCTGTCATAATGATATATTTAAATCTTTTTTAATTTGATAGGTAATATTATATATCGTCCAGAAAACAAATCAAGAGGGCAAGGTTGTAAAACTGATATTGCTTCTTGCAACCAAAAACTCCCCTAAAATCGGGGTTTTTTGTTGAAATAGTAAACTGCTTATACATCACAATTTTGAACATTATTTAATTCTAATTAAAAAAGCCTCATTAATAAAGGCTTTTTAAGTGAGCTCCGGGAACTAGACAATGTTAGAACCTGTGGGTAGTAAAAAAGGGAGGCAAAGCCTCCCTTTTTATCATCTCTAAGAGATTTATTCGTCTTCCTTTGCTTACTGTCTCTCTACTTATTTACTCTTTGTCTCTTCAAATTTTCTCCAGGCTGCTGCTACTGAAGGAGCAGAAGCATCCAATTCTTCTAATACTTTAGTCCTGATATCAGAAACAGATATTGTAGCTTGGTTTTGAACCATAGCTTCTATCTTCGAGCTAATACTTTCTGCTAATTCGTTTTGCTTAGCTTCATCCAAACCGGCATCTTTGCTCGCTATCTTGATAACATTCTTTACTTTATCAATGTTAAATGGTTCTTGAGTTCCATTTTTCTTAATTACGTTAGTCATATTAATTTCTTAATTAATTTTTAACTTTCGACCCCCTTTATTATATCACAAACATAAGCATTATCAATCCATACACAAAAGACATTCAAGTAAAATTTTTAATTAATATGGAAGCTTAATAGCGTCTTCTATATAAAGAAATAATAAAAAAAGGGCACATTAAGTTAAGTGCCCCTAGTAATAGTTCCATCGTCTTTGATAATTAACTTTGCCTCTGGTATATCAATCTTGGTAAGATCTATTATTTTCTTTATAACAGCTCTATTTTCATCAATTACGGGAATACCTCTCCCTATAAGCTTTATAGGATATATCGTTCCTCTTAGAAATTTTCCTTGTTTATCTATAATGATTTTTATTATGGGAGATATTCCACAGGCTCCACTAGTATTAAACTGCCCATATGTAGCAAAGTCCCCTAAACTGTAAGCAATAAATCTGTCTTTATAAAGATCTATCGCTCTTGTTACATGAGGACCAGACATAAATACAACATCAGCACCGTTGTCGATAGCATCTCTTGCAAGTTTATAAGGGTTTCCTCTGTTTTCTCCAAGAAAATACTCAGTTGAACGAGTAATATGTTGATAGTTTTGCCCTTCTGCACCTGCATGAAAAGAAACTATCACTATATCGCATTGAGAATCAAGTTCTTTTATGATTTTATTTGCTTCGTCAAAATGCATGACACCGCTGTAGTTCGGAGCAAAAGCACAAAAACCATACTTCACTCCGTCTTTCTCAAATATCGTATAAGGAACCTCTTTCAATCCTGCAAATTTTATTCCATTCTTTTTAAGTAGCTTCATCGTATTTTCTCTACCCAGTTTCCCAAAATCGCAACTATGATTATTCGCTAAACTTATAATATTGAACCTGGCGTCTTTCAAATAATTCACGTAATTATCAGGCATTCTAAAGGAAAAACAGTACTTGCCAGTTTTAGGGCTACCACCGCTTGTCAGAATGGGGCCTTCAAGATTACCGAAAGTGATATCTGAATTTTCTGTAATGTTTTCTACCTCTGTTAAAATATTTTTTCCCGACACCGGTAAGTATTTTTCAGATGGATAATTTGATCCCAGCATTATATCACCAACTCCGATAATTGAAATTGTCTTTGGTATTATTGCTACATTTGATAGAGGAATAGATGATTCAGTAGTTTTTATTTTCACAGCCGTTTTTTGGGAAGATTTGGTGATACTAACATGTCCATTCCAACTCTCGAAACCAACTACGAAACTAACCACAAGTAATAACAAGAATAATTTTTTCATTTCCTCACCTCCTTTCGTCCTAATGGACAAACTGACCACTAAATCTTAATGAGCAGTTTGTCCATTAGGAATCTTGTCAAAGAACAATAATTTAAAGTACCCTACAATTAGATGAGGTAAATATATCACGTTTTAAGTAGTTAGTCAATAGAGCTCCGGGAACTGGACGATGTTAGAACCTGTTTATTATCTAAATTTTGAGTAAATCTCATGAAATTTATCTTTACGATAAATAATAATATACCAATCTTTATATGTAAGTCCTTGTATGATCGAACCAATAAGAAAACCGTACAGAAGTAGGTCTCTAATATTAAGAAAAAATAAAACCGCAATAAGAATAGAGGACCAAAGCCAATGATGAATATGTATCCAATAATTTCTTACTGAAAATCGGAAGGACTTTTCTAACTTATCGCCTCTATATTTTCCTGCAACAATTTTCCAAAATAAAAAACCAATAACTATACCTAAAAGCAAAATGAGTAAATTCATAAGAATATATTAACTTGCTTCCCTACTATTATTTTAATTATATCACAATTTCGAATATCCCTAACTCTAATTAAAAAAGCCTCAGTATATAGAGGCTTTTAAAATCAGCTCCAGGAACTGGACGATGTTAGAACCTGTGAAAAATTATTTTGAATTTAAAGAATTATCCATTTTCCATCAACATATCTTGCCGCTGATGTCCCACTCTTAGGAATACCGTTTTTATAGTAGGTTATATGAATTTCGGTTGCAGTACTTGCACCTTCTTTATAGTGCCCTTTCCTCATATAGCCATATTCAATTTCTTCATCTGCTGAATCTCCCGGGATTTT
>CAZYGB010000059.1:0-3202 GCA_964647525.1 uncultured Candidatus Saccharibacteria bacterium
AAAATGTTGATAAACGGTGGACTCAGCGAGAATCGAACTCGCGTCTCCGCAATGCGAATGCGGTATATTACCACTATACTATAAGCCCGGGGTAACTAAGCTGATTTCCTTTAGTATCTTAAAGGCAACTATTTTTGAGAATTATTTAAGTCTTTTAATATCTTATTTAGATCTAACTGATAGTTTTCACAAATACTACCAATTTCTAAGTTTTCTATTTCCATTTGGGCAAAAGGGCAAGATAAACAGGGGAGATTATGTTTTTTCAGAATCTTTTCTGCCTGAGGATTCTTTAGAATATCTGACAGCTTCGTATTTTTATTAATTTTAGTCATAGTTATACAATTGAGTGAATGTTTTATTTCTTCATTTAATATATGATAAAAAATAGAAGATAGCAAGAAATAAAAAAGAAGGGAGGAGAGGTTCTTATTCTGCCTTTGCTTGATTACTCAAGGAAGGACAATTACCCTTTTAGAAGATATATATCTTAACCTTGCCTTCTTTTATACTGTACTAGGAAGCTAAAATTTCAGTTAGAGTTTCTTCTATCAATTCCTTGCTGAATTCTTTAAGCTCATCGATGGAAATTTTAGTGAATTTGGCCATATTACAAGTTCTCTTTTTGTCTCTGGGCCCAGCCTCATCCCTTCGTGGGCTATCTGGTATTTTAGAAGAGCTAGTGCGATTTCTCCACTTCTCTCTTTTTCCATATTATTATAATGTTTTATTTTTCGACCAGGATGAACATCACCATTCATTCTCTTTACTATACATTATAATCAGTATTCTGTCAAGAGCAGAAGTGTACTAAATACTTATAATATACTCAATTAACACTATATTCTAATAACTTAATTAGGAAGATATATTTAATCAGTCGGGACGCCGAGATTCGAACTCGGGATCTCCTGTTCCCAAAACAGGCGCCCTAAACCACTAGGCTACGTCCCGGTGTGCCCCTGGCAGGACTCGAACCTGCAATCTATTCCTTAGAAGGGAATTGCTTTATCCAATTAAGCCACAGGGGCAGTCTTACTAATTTTTAATTTACCATATTTTAGCTCGAAAGGAAAGGTATTTTCGCATATAACAAGGATTTGGGTAGCAGTTACAGCATAATAGTTAGTATGACAGTCTATGGAATTATCAGCGAGGGTTCAAATTTCATCCTCTCCGCTCTTTTTATCTACTCTTGACTTTTTATTGTAAATATTTTATGTTATTGGTAGTTTAAAAATATTGTATCTTGAAAATTACATTTCTCTAGATAACCTGAATTCTCAAGAATTTTGAGAACAGGCAACAAAGAGAAATAAGGAGGTATGATGGATAAAATTATTAAGATTTACATTATCTGTCCGGTAAGAAGACTGACAGAGGAAGAGAAAAGACGGATTGATAAGTATGTCAGAAGATTAGAAGAGCAAGGATATGAAGTTCGCTTGCCGTATCGGGACACTAATCAAGATGATGCAATTGGTTTAAGAATTGTTGAAGACCATGAGAAAGATATTATTTGGGCTGATGAAATTCACGTCTTTTGGAACAATAAATACTCAGAAGGCCGACTCTTTGATTTTGGTCAAGCCCGAATGGCTTGTCATTTTATGCCTGAGAAAAAGATTGTTTTAGTTAACGTAAAAGATATTGATATCACTAGGGACGAGAAAGGCAATGTTCAAAAGAGCTATACCAATGTTCTTTTTGCCACCCATTTTGGTTTAAAGTCTAATGCTACAGGTGATTCATTAGAAAAAGCCAAAAAGCAATCCCAACCTAGAAACGAATATAGGGAAGGGAGGGGAAAATGAATAACACTTTGATTTTTGATTTGGACGACACGCTTTATTGGAATACGGATGATTACAGTTATCCGATTCTGAAATTTGAGAAACTTCTTCTTGATGCATTAGGCCATCGAGCACCATACATAGAGGAGATTCAGAAATCATTTGGCCAGATTGATAAAGATCGAGTCAATAAGATTAATCCAATTACTAATTTACCTTATGGTTATTCAATGGAGCGCTTTCCTGGTTCAATGGTTGAGTGCTACCGACAGATTTGCCAACAGCAAGAGATTCCCTTTAATATGGAGACAGCTGAAACAATAACACAAATAGGGTATGAAGCCTTTAGTTTAGATCTGTATAAAAAGAAAGGATTAGTGAAAGGGGCAGCTGAAACTCTGACTTATTTAAAAGAACGGGGGGATTTATTGATTCTTCTCACTAAAGGAGATAAGCGGGTTCAGGAACAAAAGATTTCTGCTCTTAAACTTAAAAATTGGTTTGATAAAATTTTTATTGTGCCTTCAAAGACCAAAGAAACTTTCAGAGAGATATCTGCAGGAATAAGAAATACTACCGTAGTCTGGAGTGTTGGTAATTCATTTACCAGTGACATTCAACCAGCATTAGAAGCAGGGGTAAAAGGGATATATATACCTTACGAAACATGGGAATCTCAAGACGAGAAAGAGCTATTAAGGACTCCGAATAAAGACTTAGTGGTATTTAATGTGATTAAAGAAATAAAGGATAATTATGAGAAAATCTTCTGAAGTATTAATGCGGAAGGTTGAAAAGATAAAAAGTGGTAGCCGAGACATAATCTCGGCTACTTTTTTGATTACATAATTAACTTGTTTTAGTTATATTTATTTAATCTATTATATCTTTGACTTGAAAGAAAAGATTTTTTAGTTTAAAATATAAGATGATGGTAGCTATGGTATAATAGTTAGTATGGGAGTTTGTGGTCTATTCGGTAGTGTCTCCTTGTGATATTGCCACAACTATGGTATGATATGCTAATATGATGTGGAGTTACATTGGTGGATTCTTTGATGGAGAGGGTTCTATCACTAATAATGGCAAAGGTTTTAGGATTAGTATCTCCTAAACAAATCAAGAGGTATTAGAGACAATCAAGAATTTTGTAGGATTTGGTTTTGTAATTAAGGTTAAAAAGAGGAAAGATTACTGGAAAGATAGCTGGGTCTATTATATTGCTAAACAAAGAGAAGTGTATAATTTTCTTATAAAAATCTCTCCCTTCCTAATAGTGAAAAAACAAAAAGCTGAGTATTGTCTCCCCCTACTTCAAAAAACTATTCAAAAACAACTAGAGAGACAAGTCAGATTGAAATATAGAATCAAGACAATAAAAGAGTTAAGAAATAAGGGATGGACTTATA
>CAZYGB010000060.1:0-3115 GCA_964647525.1 uncultured Candidatus Saccharibacteria bacterium
CCTTGCGGGCACCGCTTTTCGAGAGCGGCGCAATGCCATTCTGCCAACCCTCCATAAAATAGCTTGGCAACAATTTTTTATTTAATTTTAAAAGTCTCAATTATTAGAAACATTGGTATTTCTTTTTTAGCTAATTCCTTCATTCTTTTCTCGGCGAGTGTAGAATATTTTGATCTTCTCAGTGTTATATCTCCGTCTTCCTTTTTTGCTTTTAAAATCAGCTTTTTTGTGAAAATTTCCCGAATTCCCCTAATGGCAAAATCGGCATTTCGTAAATAATTAAAATATGTTTCAAGCGACCGATGATAATAAGTAGCTTTGACTCCACTAGCCCAGAGAATATGTTCTTCTGTAGCAGAGAATAAATATCTGCTAATTGCTCTAGCGAAATATTTTTTGCCATTTTCTTTAACGATAACCCATTGCTGGTGAAAATCATCATGAAAAACAGGGTGAGTAATAGAGCAAATAAATTGGCCTTTATTTTTCAAGATGAGTGATACTTCTTTGATAGTACTCTGTACATCTTTGATATCCATTAAACTCATATTTGCTATGGCTAAATCAAAATATTTGCTTTTAATACCATATAGATCAGCAGCATCTCGAGCAAGGTATCTTATACCTAAGGGTTTTTCTTTTTCTTTTGCAATTGCAAACTCCAATAATTTTTTTGAAATATCAATAGCTGTTACCTTTGCTCCTTTTCCGGCAAGTAATCTAGAAAAATAACCATTACCGCAACCAATTTCTAAAATCTTTTTCTCACGAATCTTTCCAATGATTTTAAAAATTACAGGGTCAATATCATGTTTTTGATGCCAAGCTCCAGTATCACCAACTTCATCATTCCACCACTCTGCCACTTTATCCCATTCAGTTTTTTTTGAAATCTGTCTCATATAAATTATTTGAAAGCTGTTACTAGTGCCCCCGGGAAGAATTGAACTTCCATTTAGAGCTTAGGAGTCTCTTGTTCTATCCGTTGAACTACGGGGGCAAAAGTGTATTCTGCACTCTATAATTAGTCATTGTCATCTTATCAAATTTCTTCTTGAAAATAAAGAGAGAAAATGATAAGCTTTCTATGAACCAAAGTATTCTCGCAATTACTCTTACAGGTTATAATACAATTAATACTGGAGTAAATTGGGCTGTATAGACTATCTCTCTTCTGAGATATTTATAGAAATAATAAGTCCTAATATAATTTATAAAGGGCCCATGGTATAACGGTAACATACCTCTATGGCATAGAGGAGTCAGGGGTTCGATCCCCCTTGGGTCCACCAGAAACGATTTCTCGCCTCGCTCAGGGCTTCACCTTTTGCTTCAGCGGACGAATTTTCAAGCAATTCCCAAACAAATCAATCTTTCTTGTTGCCCGAAAAGCGACGGCAAAGCAACAATTTTTCTGTCCAAAAGCGATTACGAATTTAATCAAATAAAAATATGACAACATACTTTCTCTACGCCAGAATATCAACAGAAACTAGTTTTTTAATATGAGATCCAAAAGTTATCATCACCAACACAAAAGATATTTTGAGATAAGCTGGGAAAGATATGGGAAAATAGTAAGGGGTTTAGCTAAAAAAGTAAAGGATGAATACAATCCTGATTGTATCGTTGGTAATTCTAAAGGTGGTTGTATTATCGGTGGAACTATCGCGGCAATTTTAAGATTGGACTTTTATCCCATGAGAATTTCTCGGAGGAAAAATGATAAAATAGTTTTTAAAAAGCCAAGAATATCTGTGCTACCACCTAAGAATCTTTTGAGCAAAAAAATTTTATTAGTTGATGATATGAGTGTAACGGGAGAGACTTTTAAAATCGCAAAAAAGATTTTAGGAAAGAAAAAACCACAAGAAGTTAAAACATTAAGCCTAACAAGACACAAAGATTCTTTTATTCCAGATTTCTGTGGTTTATCTTCTGATGATTGTATTATTTTCCCATGGGACAGATGGGTTTATGTCAATAAAGGATTTGAGATACATCCCGAATTGATTATTTCTTCTAAATAGCAACGATGTGTAGCTTTATTAACACGAAAAATTGCAGCAGTGAAAGAGCAAGAGTGAGATTAAAAATCCGCTTGCGGATTGTTCTCAAAATGAATTCGAATTTCGTCCAGCAAACACCACAAAATTATGGCAATAATTAAGAAAAAATGTTGGCCAGAATGGTTTGATAAATTCTGTTCTGGCGAGAGGACTCTTGAACTACGTTTAGCTGATTTTGATTTGAAGGATAACGATATTTTGATTATGGAAGAATATAACCCAGAGATAAAACAATACACTGGTCGTACAGCTTCTTTCAAGTGTAAAAAAGTAGAGCATTCTGCCAAAGATCCTCTTCAGTTTTATAACGTAGAAAAAGTCCATGCTAATGGTTTTTGGATTATTCAATTGGAAAAATTGGAAAAAAAGAAATATGAAGAACAAATACCATCAAAAGAAAAACCACCTTTTCTTTATCACGGTTCTCCACATAGAGATATTGAAGAATTTGAGCCAAGAATAAGCAAGGGTACAGGAGAAGAATGCGGAGCAATGGTATATGCTACACCCGATTTAGCAACCGCTTCTGCGTTTTTAACAGAAATTGAAAAAGAATGGTCTGCTGGAAGACTTGATGACACTTTTTACACTATTATCCCACTTTCACGAGAAGAATTCATTAAAAACGATAAAGGCGGATATATTTATGTTCTACCAAGTGTCACTTTCGAATCTGACCCGAAGAGAGGCTTGGGTGAATATGAATGGGCTTCAAAGGAAAAAGTTAAGCCATTGAAAAAGATTGAATACGCGTCAGCGTTAGATGCGATGCTCGAAAATGGGGTACAAATATATTTTATTGACGATAAGACTTTCAGACAAATTAAGGAATCTAATGATCATGGCCTTTCAATTCTCAGAAATCTTGAATCTGAAAATCAAAGAAGGGGTATCAATATTAAATTATTAAAGAAACAGGATAAACCGAAAAATGCTTTAATTCCTGAATAGCTTAGTTCCAGCTCACGCACACAAAGTTCACAATTTTTTGGGCACTTGGCGCAGTGGTTAGCGCGTCCGGTTTACATCCGGAAGGTCAGGGGTTC
>CAZYGB010000061.1:0-3085 GCA_964647525.1 uncultured Candidatus Saccharibacteria bacterium
GAAGTCGCGAAAACTTAAATCCCTAAAAGCTTTTTCTCATTGGTCGAGCTTCATCAACGATAATCGTTCTGCCTTCTAGATCCTTGCCATTGAACATTTCAACGGCTTTTTTGGCTTCTTCATCTGTGGACATTTCCACGAAACCAAATCCTTTAGAACGGCCAGAGAACTTATCGGTAATAACGGATGCTGACTCTACAGTACCAGCTTTAGCAAATGCCTCTTTAAGGCTATCCTCAGTAGTGCTGTAGGAGAGACTTCCAACGTAAAGTTTCTTTCCCATTTTGAACTTAATTTTATTTATTCGACCTTACACTTTTTAATATTATATCTGTTTTATGTTTTTGTCAAATAGAAAAGGACACGTTTTTATGTGTCCTTTTTATGTATACAAATCATCATCGGAGTAATGCAACATAGAATCAGAATGAACCACACAACAGTTGCGCGAATGGTCCATGGTTTAAATAAAAAAATAACAAAATTCCTCATTTTTTCCTCCTTTTTTGAATTTTCAAGATACAACTCCTCTATCTTGAATAGTTGTATTATAGCATATCTAATTATTATAGTCAATAAAAATAAAAAGGCAGGTTAATATGCCTTCCTGATTACTAATCGAGATAATAGTGAGGAATATTTTCGTGCAAACGAGTAAGCACCTCATAGTTAATCATCCCTGTCAGATCTGCTATTTCATCTGCACTAATTTTTTCTTTACCTTGCTCACCAATTATTGTCACTTCATCTTCCTTTTGAACATTAGGAATATTGTTTACATCCACAATAATCATATTCATGCATACGCGTCCTAATATTCTAGCCTTTTTTCCTTTAATTAAGACAAATCCCTTGTTATTCAGTCTTGTATCAATACCATCGTAATAACCCACTGGAACAACAGCAACCTTAAGAGGTTTAGTGGTTTTAAAAAGATGACTATAGCTTACTCCCCTTCCTGCTGGAATTTCCTTTACTAAAGCTACTTTAGTTTTGAATGTTAAAATGGGCAAGAGGTTAATATTCTTCTGGTGACAGTATTCCTCAATCTTCTTGTTATCATAGTACCCATAGAGAGCTAAACCGGGTCGAACCATGTCAAAATATGTTTCTGGGTGTAAAAGAATGGCAGAACTATTAGCACAATGAATCAAAGGAATTTGAATCTTCTCATTCTTTAATTCTTGGAGAAGAGATTGAAAACGATCAAATTGTTGTTTAAATTCTTCTCTGTTATCAAAATCATCTACAGTGGCGAAATGGGTAACTAATCCTTCTATTATTAATCCTTTCAATCCCTTTACCTTAATTATGAAGTCTTTAGCTTGACTATCTAAAACACCCAATCTGCTCATTCCGGTATCTACTTTAACATGAATAGGAATCTGCTTGTCTGTTTTCTGGGCAATTTGAGATAGTGTTTCTGCTGTTGAAAAATCAGAAATAAAAACCCGGACATCTAAAGTGTTAACTTTTATTAAATCACTCTTTTGAATATAGCCCATTACTAAAATCGGCTGAGTAATACCAGCCTTTCTTAATACTTCTGCTTCTTTAATAGAATGAACTGTTAGCCAATCTGCCCCATTTTCTATAAACAAATGAGCCATTTCTCTAATCCCATGACCATAGGCATTAGCTTTTATACAAGGCATTAATAATACCCTCGATCCTATTAAAGAATGGATTGTCTGAATATTATGCTTTAACTTGCTTTTAGAAATTTCAATCCAAGTAAGATCTTCCATATTAGAATTTATTATACCGCTTTCTATCTTAGAGACAAAATCTTTAAATTAAAAAAGGAGTGCCACTAGGACACTCCTTTAGACTTATCTTCTATGAGAAACCATATGATTACTCCCCATAGAAGTATTCCCATGGCATCTGTCATAAAATCACTTACACATAACAAGAATACAAGCAAGATCAATGTGAAAATGATGATTGCTTGTCTCTTGTTTATTTCCTTGACATCATTGCCATCCCATTTTCTCATCATGCTTATCACCCCCTTTTAAAAGTGATACCGGCTCTTGATCTTTAAAACTCCCAGACAAAGTAGTGTAAATACCTAATTTTGCTATACTGCGAGCTATATTTACATATGGCTCAACTTCTCCTCTAGATAGATCTATAACGACAAGATCATCCCGTAATTCTATATCTGCAAGAGTATAGAGAAGCAGTTCATGATTTACCTCCTCCTGGGTACTTAATTCTCATCCTAATGATTCTAGAGCAAGCAAATAAAAGAAGGTAACCGAGGATAAAAATAATTACTCCATATAATATGGACACCAGCAATGAGGTCCAACACAATCCTAATTGAGCAATGGTATCCAGTAATATCAGAGTAACAAGTGTGAATCCAGCAACAGATAGAAGTATGACACAGATAGACCCTGTCACTTCTTTTTTTAATTGTCTTGATTCCCTTTCATTCATTTTTACCTCCTTTCTATATAGTTTTTTGATACTTTTTTGATACTTTTCATTTTCAAATAACAACTATCTCTATGATACCACTAATAAGATAAAAGGTCAATAGGGATAATCTTATGGCTCCACTACCTGGATTTTTATACTATTATCATTATAGTTACCTGCCTGTTATTTGATAGAAATTTTTTAAGTTAAGCAGCAATCTAATTAGAGGCTTTCTTTCTCAAACTTTTCTTCTTGAATAGAATCTACAGTCCTAATGAATTTGATTAATTCTGCTACATGTTCCTTTTCGTCATTCATAATGTGCTCCCAGACATGCTTTGCTTCTTCATTATTAGATTCGTCAATATGCTCTTGGTACTGGTTTATTGCTTCTAGTTCCCCTATTAGGTCCTCGCGAAGCATTTTAAGTAATTTAGTATCCATGTTTTTTATTTTTTATATTTTAGATTTATACATTATAAATGATCTTTTCATTATTCTACCCTACTCTATATTTTTTATCTTTCGGCGGTGTAATACGTTTGCTTTTAATATCTCTCTTCAGATAAAAACGGGGCATACCAATGACATCAAAAATTGTTTCGTAAGGCTCGAAGGATATTGTTTCCTCTCCAAAACTCAAATCATTGAGGTC
>CAZYGB010000062.1:0-3058 GCA_964647525.1 uncultured Candidatus Saccharibacteria bacterium
GTCCTCTTTATTAATTACCACCCGTCTGGCCTTGCCTAAATCAACCAATTCTGCCTTATCCAACTTTAACCCTATCTCTTCAGAAATAACTTTGCCTCCCGTCACAACAGCTATGTCTTCCAAAACTTCCTTTCTCCTGTCACCAAAACCCGGTGCTTTTACCGCCACTACATTAAAGACCCCTCTTAATTTATTCACTATTAAAGTAGCCAGGGCATCACTGGTAACGTCATCAGCGATCAAAAGAACATCTTTCTTCCCGCTTTGTAGAATTTTATCCAATAGAGGAAGCACATCATGAATGTTAGATATTTTCTTGTCAGTAATAATAATATTGGGATCCTCTAAAACGGCATCCATTGTTGCGGTATCGGTAGCCATATAAGGAGAAATATATCCCCGGTCAAACTGTAATCCTTTTACTATTTCTTTGGTCAGACCCAATGTTTTTGATTCCTCTACTGTAATGACTCCGTCCTTACCGACTTCATCAATAACATCAGCAATGAGATTACCAATTTCTGTATCAGCAGCAGAGATAGCACCTACATTGGCTATTTCTTCATGAGTAGAAACCTTCTGGGAAATTTTCTTTAGCTCTTCTTTAACAGCTTCTACGGCTTTGGCCATCCCTTTTTTTAATCCTAAAGGACTAGCTCCCGCAGTCACATTCTTCAATCCTTCTGTTATCATAGACCAAGCCAGAACTATTGCCGTAGTGGTTCCGTCTCCAGCCACATCATTGGTCTTCTCAGCAGCTTGTTTTAGTACCTCCGCTCCCAAATTCTCTACCTTGTCTTCCAATTCTATTTCTTTGGCAATAGTTACTCCATCATTAGTTATGGTAGGAGAACCAAAACCTCGATCCAGGATAACATTAGAACCTCTGGGACCAAGAGTAATTCTAACCGCCTGAGATAATTTATCTACTCCCCTTTTAAGAGATTGACGAGCCTTCTCGTCGAATATTACTGTTTTTGCCATATTTCTTTTTATATATATTAATTAATTTTCTATTTAATAATTGCTAAAATATCATCTTCTCTTACAACCAGATACTTTTTCTCATCTATTTCTACTTCATTAGGAGCATACTTGGTAAAAATAACTTTCTCACCCACTTTTACTGTTAAGGGAATTAACTTCCCTTGATCGGTGGTCTTTCCCGGCCCGACAGCAATTATCTTTCCCATAATTGGTTTTTCCTCTGCGGTAGCGGGAATTAAAATACCCCCTTTTGAAGTTTTCTCTTCATCAAGAGGTTCTACAAAAACATGATCAGACAATGGATTAATTTGCATATTTTTAATATTTAATGTTTAAGAAATTATATTTAGCAATTACTCGACCTGACTGCTAAATCATATCCCATTTTACTCAAGAATAAATTTTTGTCAAGAAAAAGGGAATTTTTATCCCTTTTTCTTCCAATCTTATATATTTTCTAATATTAGCTACTCCTCTTCTATCTCTTCATCCTGGGAAGGGTTTTGCAAAACTATAGGTTCTGCCCCAATTTTTTCCCCTGATATCTTGTAAACATCCTTATCTATTTTCTTGAATTCCCGGGAGGCAGAATTATACATATTCACCGTTGTTCCTAAATGACTACCTAATTTCTGAAGATAGATCTGGTAGCTGGAAAGATGACGCCCTAACTCCTCCACTCTTTTCTTTATCTCCTGCGCTGATTTTTCTATTTGTAATGCTTTTAATCCCTGCAGTACGGTTTGTAAATAGGCCAAGAAGGAAGTAGGAGAAACGATAATGACTTTTTTCTGGCGGATGGCATACTCCACCAGGCTTGAAGTGTTAGACTTAATTGTTCCTACTTTATTAACTAGCAGATCGTAATAAATTGCTTCTGAAGGAATGAACATAAAGGCAAAATCCATTGTTCCCTCTGAGGGTTTAATATACTTTGATGTTTCCTCTATTCTAGTTTTCAAATCATTGCGGAATAAATCTTCTAATCGTTTCTTTTCACCCATATCAGAAGTCTCTATAAGACGATTGTAATTCTCCAAGCTAAACTTTGAATCAATAGGAATAATTTTATCCTTAATAAATATCACGGCATCTACTTTTGTGCCATCCTTAAATTCGTACTGAGTCTGATAAGAATCAGGGGGAAGAATATTCTTTAAAACTGTTTCTAAATAATATTCCCCCAGTACCCCTCTTTGTTTAGGGTTCTTAAGAATGTCTTGGAGTCCTTTCAACTGATCGGCAAAATTTACTACCTGCTTATTGGTTTCATCTAATTTTGTTAATCTTTCTGTAACCTCCCGAATAATTTTTGCACTTTCTTCAAACTGATGCTCCACTACCCGATTGGATTCTTTTTTAGAATCAGCTATCGTTCTATTTAATTCTTGAATTTGATTCTGTAATAAAAGTAAAGACTGGTCATCTCCTCTTTCTACTTTCTTGTTTCTAAACAGTACAATAAAAACAAGCCTGATAACAAAACCAACAATAGCGCCGAGAATAATATATGCATATAAAGTATTCATATATTTTATTCTATCTCTTTTTGAAGTTTTTCCAAAAGTTCTTTTGCTTTGGCTGACACTCTACGAGGAGTGGCAATCTTCACTCTGACATATAAATCTCCCTGCCCCATAGCATTAAAATGTCTAACTCCTTTACTGCGCAGACGGAAGAGCTCCCCTGAGGCTGTTCCGGGAGGAACCTTAAGGACTACGGTCTTTTTATCCAAGGTCTCTATTTCTTTCTTGATGCCCAATACCGCCTCAGGATAAGAAATAAGCAGAGTCATATATAAATCATCAGCTTTTCTTTCAAAGCGGGGATGAGACTTGATAATGATTCTTACGTAAAGATCACCACTGGAGGCACCTAAAATCCCTGCCTCTCCTCCCTGACGAATCCTTATTGTTTCCCCATCTCTAATGCCGGGAGGAACTTCCACCTCTATTTCTTTTTTTCCATAATAGCGGCCGTCCCCACCACAAACCTTGCAGGGTTTTTCTGGAATCTTTCCCCTCCCTTTACATTTAGGGCATTCTACAATTTGGGTGAAATTACCGAGAAA
>CAZYGB010000063.1:0-2782 GCA_964647525.1 uncultured Candidatus Saccharibacteria bacterium
TCAAGGACCAGAGGATCATTATGGTGATATGGATTTCAAGGCAGCAGGAACGAGAGAAGGCATCACAGCTCTTCAAATGGATGTGAAAGTGAAAGGGGTTACCTCCCAATTATTAAGTGAGGCTTTGGATCGGGCCCGGGAAGCCCGGATTCTCATTTTGGATAAAATGGATCAAACAATCGCCACCCCCCGGACAGAACTTTCCTCGTATGCCCCTCTCATAATTACGCTTCAAATTCAACCGGATAAGATAGGGACACTTATTGGACCAGGCGGTAAGATGATTCAACAGATTACTAAAGACACAGGAGTAGATATTGATATTGAAGATGATGGTCAGGTTTTTGTAACGGGTTCTGATAAGAAATCGGTTGAACAAGCATTAATCAAGATAAAGGAAGTGACAAGATCTTTTTCTCCCGGGGAAGTAGTGGAAGGTCAGGTGGCACAAATTAGAGATTTTGGAGCCATTGTTAATCTTGGTGGAAACAAGGATGGACTTCTTCATATTTCTGAACTTGCTTCTCATAGAGTTAATAAAGTGGAGGATGTGGTACATGTGGGTGACAAGATAAAAGTAAAAATCAAAAAGGTAGAAGCTAACGGACGACTCTCCCTTTCTTTAAAAGATGTAAAAAGTGATCCTAGGAAGAAAAAGGAATAACAATGTTTCTTGTGTTGTAATTTTATGATATACTTACTAGCAGAATGATAAAAGTTTTTTAATTTAAAATTTAAATTTTATATCATGCCTGAAAACAACCCTTTCCCTTCAATAAATAACCCCTCTAATTCTTTGCCGGACAAGAATCAAGCTGCCCCTGGGGGTTCTTCTTTTGCCCCTCCTCCCCCCAATGTTTTTATTCATACTTCAGAATCTGATTTAAATACTTTGGAATCAGAAGGAGGAGAGGCCTCTTTTAGTCCTCCTTCAGTGGCACCACCTGTTTTACCAGGTCCAATGCAGCAACAGCAGAATCCTTCTGTACCATTTTCATCAAAACCATTTACATCTGAACTGCCTGAGGAGGAAACATCAATCCCGGGGCAATTTGCAGACAACCCTTCTTTTTCACCAGAGGAGACATTTCCACCTCAAGTCCCGGAAGGAGAAATGTCAATTAGTCCAGAAATTCCAGTTTCTGAGCTCTCTTCTTTCGCTCCGGAAGGAATTTCTCCTAATAAAAAAAACAAATTCCTTCCCTTTCTCATTATAGGAGGAATTATTATTGCTGGGGTAGCTTTTGGTTATCTGTACTTATGGCCTAAACTGTTAAAACCAAAGCCGGTTCCCGTTACCTCTACTACGACTACTATTACTGTCTTAGCACCTACCACTACTGTTCCTCTTTCCACTCCTTATCCTCAGATTAGTGGCCCTTATCAAAAGAATATTGTTTCAATTGAAGTTGCTGGGCCATCAATTGCATCTGCTATTAAAGAATCCGCTTTGGTAGAATTAGGTTCTCCGGAAACATTTGAAGTTGTGGTGATGAAAATTCATGATGATGCTTTAACCAATGAAGAAGTGGTTCTTTCCCTTATTCCGACATTACCTCAGCGCCTGAAGCCATTTCTCTTAGGACGCAAGTATATGCTCTATACCTATTATGGAGAGGTTCATCCATCATTGGGGTTAATTATTGATATTGGAGAGGAAAATAAAGAGGATGTTAAATCAATTTTTTCTGCCTGGGCAAAAGGAGGTATCTTAGATGACCTCAGTAATTTTTTCCTTATATCAATACCTAAGAAATCAGCTACTGCTTTTAAAGAAGATACAAATGCCGGAGCAGAAATTCATTATTTCCTATACTCCGGACAAGAGGCAGCTATTACGTATGCTTTCTTTGACCGTTATCTTATCATCAGTTCTTCTTTGGAGTCAGTAAATAGTGCTGTTAGTCATCTTCAAGGAATAACAGAACCAATTATCCCTTAATACCAAGTTTAATAGAAAACTTAAGAAAAATCCTTTCTTTTTCCCGCTCCGGATATTCCGGGGCGGGTTTGATTTTTGAATGGTTATCCTATACAATAAGGGGGATGGCAAGTAAGAAAGGCAAGTTTCAAAAAGTTAATACCTTGGGTAAATCATTTTTACTGGTTTTTTTGTTTTTTCTTCTGGTTTCCTTTTTATTTTCTGGAATAAAATCACCTTCTGCTAAGAAAGAAATTATTTTATCCCAAGCAATAGAAGCTTTGCGCCAGGGAGAAGTGGAAAAAGTGATTGTCCAGCCTAAAAATGTGGAAATCGTGCTTACAACGGGTGATATTTTAACAACAAAAATAGAGTCCAATAATTCTTTTTCTGACACCCTGAAGAATTTTGGTTTTACTCCTGAAGAGATTTCTACTTTGAATATAGAAGTGAAGGAAGAGAGTGGATTTAGTTTCTGGATGGGAATGCTTCTCCCCATTCTCCTCCCTCTAGCCTTTTTTATCTGGATTTTCTATTATATATTTCGCCGGGCCAACAAAGGAGCAGCCCAGGTTTTTTCCTTTTCTCAGTCTAAAATTAAACTGTTTAGCCGGGACAAAGATCAGGTGACCTTTAAGGATGTAGCTGGACTGAAGGAAGAAAAAGAGGAGATGAAAGAAGTGGTAGATTTTCTCAAAAGCCCGAAGAAATTTCATGATTTAGGAGCTCGTATTCCTCGGGGTGTTCTTTTAATGGGGGCTCCGGGAAGCGGAAAAACACTCTTAGCTCGAGCAGTGGCGGGAGAGGCTAATGTACCTTTCTTCCATATGTCCGGCTCGGAGTTTGTAGAGATGTTTGTAG
>CAZYGB010000064.1:0-2771 GCA_964647525.1 uncultured Candidatus Saccharibacteria bacterium
CCTCCCCCCTCCCTCTCAAGCATCTCCTCAACTGGCTGTGGCAGCTGAGGATAGAGTGGAATATATATGAAAATCGGGATTTCTTGATCAGTAATTAAGGGCAAAGTCTATTAATCTTGCGCAATATTCCTGGATTCTCACCGATATTGCCTCTTTCATATCAATCTTTTATTGACTGGATATGTTTCTTTACTGTAATATTGCTAATGTAGCAGGCCATAGGGTTGATATTTAGTAATAATTAAATTCCTATGTTTCCCTATTATTATTAAGAAGCCAAAAAGCTTCCTAATTCCATGTTGGACGTTTAAAACTTATCTTGTAGAAGGCTCTAATGACAAAGTTGAGGAGAAAATGCCTAATTCTGGGTAATATGGGGAAGTATCAATGAAACAGAAAATCATTGGTAAATCGAGGATTTCAGAGGCGATCCGAAAATTTATCCAAAAAGCTTCCCGATACAACTGGTCTATTCTCCTGATTGGGGAGACTGGAGTTGGCAAGGAAATTACAGCCAGGATAATCCATCAATTGAGCCCAAGGAGGTACGGTCCATTCATAGCTATCAACTGTGCTAACATCCCTGATTCCCTGGCGGAATCAGAGCTTTTTGGCCACGCTAAAGGTGCTTTCACTAACGCTTTCGTGAAAAGAGTAGGTCTGTTCGAGAAAGCAAGTGGAGGAACAATCTTTCTTGATGAAGTTGCCGAGTTGCCATTCCATACTCAGGCAAAACTTCTGAGAGTCTTAGAGGAGAAGGAAGTTCGAAGGCTTGGGGATAACGTTGGTAGACCGGTCAATACACGCTTCATCTTCGCCACCAACAAAAATCTCAAGGAAGAAGTCAAAAAAGGGAAATTTCGCAGGGATCTTTATTACCGTATCAATATCCTCAAGCTCAAAATCCCTCCTCTTCGAAAAAGGAAAGAAGATATTCCTTTATTTGCAGAATATATCATCCAAAATGCAAACAATGAATATGGTGAGAACAAACGGTTGAGCGCTCGGGCCTTTGCGAAGCTTCTTGAATACTCCTTTCCCGGGAATATACGCGAGCTCGAGAATATTCTTCGAAAAGCTTATGCCATGGAGAAAGAAAAAGAAATTGGAGCCAAGGATATTTTTTTTGAAGAAGAAGAAGAAGAAGAAGAAGAAGAAGAAGATCGAACCAATATGCTCTATCAGGAGATGGTAGTCAAAGGAAAGAGCTTCTGGGAGGTTATCCACAGGCCTTTTCTCAAGAGAGAACTTAATCGAAGGGAGGTTAATGCTGTTATTTCCTTAGGGTTAAAACAGACATCCGGCTCTTATAAGAAGCTCCTGCCACTTTTCCATATAGGCCAGGATGAAAAAGATTACAAAAGATTCATGAAAGTAATTAATACACACAAACTTTTATAATTATAAATCGCCCTCTTTGGAAATAATTTCTCATTATAAGGGAATATACTTAACTTCTTTATTGCCAATGAGTTAAATTTAATATATTCTTCTTATAATGATTTCCTAATCCTCTTTTAGGAGATTTTTGACACTATCAATTCCCACAATTTTGCTCGTAACTTTTTTTATTTGTATAATTTATCTTACAGCCATAAATATGGCACGAAATTTGCGTATTCGTCAAAATGGAGGTGAAAAATGATTAACCCTATTATTATGTCGGCCGGAGGAGGGTGTTCTGCATGTAGTGCATGCGGAATATGCGCCTTTCTTGGAAATATCTTGTTTTTGGTGGCTGGAGTTGCACTAGTTCACATCATAAAGTAATTTTTATCTGAATTGGGAGAGGAGAATATTATCTTCCTCCCTAAAAAATGGATGTAAGAAAAATTGAGAGGGAGTTTTATCCTGTAATTAAGGAAAATATTTGGTTATATCTGTCACCAACAGAAGGGGCTATTTATTTTGGTCCAAAAAGAAAGTATTCAATAAATCCAGACGCCCAAAAGATTCTTTTAAAATGCAACGGCGAAAATACCCTATATGATATTGTTAAAGAACTTACGACAGATACTTATTATTTTCATGATAATCTTAGAAAGGCAAGGGATTTTTTTCTTTTCATGGAGAGAGAAAACATCATCGAATTCATTCCCTTCTCTCAAAAACGACAATTGAATTCAAGAGGAGATCTCAATCGCCCAAGGCCCATTCATGCATCGATAGAATTGACGGATAAATGCAATTTCAGATGCGTATATTGCTATAGAGATTCTTCTCCTCAAAAAAACCATTTTTTACTTGACCCTATTTCTTTATTGGGAAGATTAAAAACATTAGGGGTAAGAACTATCGAATTGACTGGAGGCGAACCAACGCTTCATACACAATTTAAAGATATTCTCAAGTATTCTATTGAGAATTTTGAGGTAGTAGGAATCCTTACAAATGGAACTTGTTTGACAGAAGATATTCTTAAGGTTACACAGGGATTTGAAAGAAAAATTGCTATTCAGATATGCCTCGATGGTTCCTGCAAAGAATCGGTAGAAGCCAGCACTCAAATAGAGGGCAGTTATGAAAGAATCGTCAATTCCATCCAACTGGTCAAAAAATATGGCCTGCCTCTTAGGATTGGCATGGTGATAGACGCGCCATCAAAAATAAACGAGATGGAAAAGACTCTGCTTCTGGCCAAAAGTCTTGGTGCTAATTCTTTTATAGTTAACCCAGTTTTTAACTTTGGACGAGGAGAGGATGTTTTTTGTAATTTTTCTTTGGACGATAACCAAAAATTTCAGGAGGAACTCTTAAGACTATCCTCAGAT
>CAZYGB010000065.1:0-2759 GCA_964647525.1 uncultured Candidatus Saccharibacteria bacterium
AGAGGCACAAAGTTTCTTTTAGGAATAGTAGGCATATATTGTAATAAGACTGTTAATCCTCTCTCTTTTTCTCGTCTATCTTAAGTTCAACTTTTTGTTTTTCTCTCCAATGCCATTTACGAATAATATATAGGTAAAGGAAGGGTTTAATTTAATCTTTTTTCAGGTTTAAACCAATAAAGTCAAAATAGTTTTTGGGTGTAATAATTTCTAAAGACGCTTCTGGATATATTTCCAGCCAACTTTTTCCAATTTTTTTATTCGCTTTTTCACTCCACTTAAATTCATATCCGAAAAGTTTACCCTCCCGTTCTTCCACAAAATCAATTTCTTTTTGACTCCAAGTACGCCAAAAGTAATTATTGGAAAAAATACTGCGATAAGCATTTCTTTTAAGCCGTTCCGTAATTAAAAAATTTTCCCAGAGCGCACCAATATCGTTTCTGGATTTAATATCGTTAAAATTAGAAATAATAGCATTACGGACACCATTATCATAGAAGTAGTATTTGCTTTTTCTGGTAATTTCTTCACGCAAATTTTTGCTAAACCCACGTAAGTTATAGAGGACAAAAGATTTTTCAAACAAATCAAGATAGCGGGCAACTGTTTTAGTATCTATGCCAATTTGAGAAGCTAATTCGGAAAACGAAACTTCGTTCCCAACTTGAAAAGCTATAAGCCGTAGAAGATCAAGTAGTACTTTTGATCCTTTCACGCGCTCAATCTCTAAAATATCTTTGAGTAAATAAGAATGTACTAATTCTTCAAGAATCTTTATCTTTTCTTGTTTATCAGTAAGTAAAGTATTTTCATTAACAACTGTTATTGCTTCTGGATATGTGCCAAAAACTAACCATTCATTCAGCTTTTCTTTTAATTCATAGTTATTGTAAAGTGACGTTAATTCAAGCTGAGCAATCGGATAAAGAATAAATGTATTCTTTCTGCCTGTAAGCGGCTCTCCCACTTGCCCTAAAAGTTCAAAAGAGGACGAACCAGTAGCAATAACCCTAATATTTGGCACTTGATCAACCAATATCTTAAGCCCCTGACCTACATTTGGAATTTTCTGCGCTTCGTCAATAACAATAAGTTCGTAACCCGACGCATATTCTTTTATAAGATTAAAATCTTGTGAGGAAAGTGTTTCCTGTACTTTAATATTATCGCCAGAATCAAGCTTGTATTTGAGTTTACAATTAACAAGAAAATCAGTAAGAAGAGTAGTTTTTCCCACTCTACGCGGACCATAAATTACCAAAACCTTGTTTGGTTGGATATATCGGCCTAAATCCTGATAAAATCGCGGTATTTTCATAGTTTCATTATACTAAACTCCATAAAACTAGTCAATTTCGTGGAATTTAATTCCCCGAAATAGATTAAGTCTTCCCTTTCCAATTACTCATTGTAATGGTTTTCTTTCTCTATGCCCAGTAACTTTTGATAAATCTCTTATTAAAAGATATTTTTGTTTTTTACGGTGGGGCAAGTCCATAATTCTTAATTTTATACTAATTTTTACCTTTTTTCTTCTTTGGTTTTTTATACTTTTTAACACCAAGCCTATGCTGCTCAGAACTGAGACGAGGCGGTTTTCTAAGGGGTACAAAATTTCTTTTAGGAATAGTAGGCATATATTGTAATAGGATTATTAATCCTCTTTCTCTTTATCTTTGCCATATTTTTTCTCCAGGGATTCTAACATTTCCAGAAGAGGTTCACGCTCATTATCTTCCATAAATTGGGAAAAACCATCTTGCTGCACAAATAATTCAAAATCACTAATATCCTTCACAAGACCTTTTTCTCTGCAATAGTTATAAAAAGGAATGGAATAACCTGCTGTCTCTATTCTTTTTACTGCATCGGCATCAAGTTTCTCTGCCTTATAACTACTTTTTTCGTCTGGTTGTTTTTCAAATCCACTCATATATTTAAAATTTCACTTTAAAAAGGTATATTTCTTCTTGATTTCTTTTTTTGGGATGTTTTCTTCTTCTCTTCTAAGCGTTTTTCTTTCTCTGATCGAGAAGGTTTAGTAGGAATACGCTCTTTCTCTACCTTTAATGCTTCATTCACCAATTCATTTAATTTCCTTATGGCATCTTCCCTGTTTTTCCACTGAGAACGGCTCTTTTGGGAATCAAGCACTATATCACCATCTTTATCTACCTGAGAGCATAATAACTCTTTTTGTTCTAAAGTTAAAACCTCTGATTTCTCAACATTCCAATGGATTGTTACCTTTGTTTCCACTTTATTGACGTTCTGCCCTCCTGCTCCCGAACTACGGGAAAAAGTAAAAACCATCTCCTCTTCCGGAATGTGAATTCTCTTATCTATATTCTCATCATTTTTCATTTTTTCCTTCTTTTAAGAACCTATTTTTAGAAGTTCTACTTCAAAAATAAGAGTGGCATTGGGAGGAATTGGCCCTCCCGGGGTTCCCTGTTCTCCATAAGCTAAAGAGGAAGGAATAATTAGCTGTCTCTTCTCGCCCACTTTCATCCCTAGGATACCTGTTTCCCAACCAGCAATTACCTGTTCTTCACCCAGGGTAAAGGTAAAAGGTTGATTATAGTCAAAGCTGGAATCAAATTTGGTCCCATCAGTGAGGGTACCAGTGTAATTAAGGGTAACAATATCCCCATTTTGAGCTTCTTCCCCTTCTCCTTCCTGTAATACCTTAATTTGTACTTCTGTAATAGGTTCTTCCTCCGATACGGGAGCTTTAACTTGAGAAGGACGGAAGA
>CAZYGB010000066.1:0-2699 GCA_964647525.1 uncultured Candidatus Saccharibacteria bacterium
CAATTTTTGCCTGAATCTATTTGTTGTTTAGGCATGCTATCTTATTAAAAGTAGACGAATTACTCTTATAAAACCAAAATCTATAAAACTAAGACTAATAGCTACAATAACAGAAAACGCTAAAACTGTTAAGGTATAGCGGATAGTTTCTTTCTTGGTAGGCCAATTAACTCTTTTCAGTTCTTGCCAGGATTCCTTAAAAAACTCCTGTAATCGAAAAAATAATTTATTCATTGTTTTTCTCAAAAAATACCCTCTCGGGCTTATTAATAATGTAGCAAAGGACTGCTATTTTGTCAAAGGTATCATCAGAAACGAGAAACGAATTGATTTCCCTGAATATAAAAACGCCATGGTTTTTGAACCCATTCTTGAGCATAATCAATGCCAATACGCGGTTTCCTCACAATATCTCTTTTTTGAACACATTTACCTCTGTCTTCTATCCATATCCTCTTGCTATTTGCAAGATCCTCGCCATAAAAAGATTTATTCAATTTCAGATATCGGCAGAGTTTTCCTGGCCCACTAGCTATTCTCTTGATGCTGTCTATTGGTTCCAAGGCTCTAATTAAAACACATTCTGGTACCCCTTCTAAAAAGGTAGAAATATTTAATTGCCAATGCATTCCATAAACCAAATAAATATAGACGTGGCCCCCGGAAAGAAAAACAGCTTTATTCCGTTTGGTAACCTTCCCTTGATAAGCATGAGAGGCCTTATCATCAGGTCCAATATAGGCTTCCGTTTCTACTATTCTTCCTTCAATTTTTCTATCCCTCCATTCCCTAACAATATATTTCCCTAATAAATCCTGAGCTATTTTTAAGGTATGTCGTTGATAAAATCTTTTCGGAAGACGAGATTTCATAAGCTCAAATCATCTGCAATCGACTGCATCCCTTGTAAAACAAAAGATACAAAATCGGACAAAGACAAACCTAACAAGGGTTGGCATTGTTGAATAATATTCCGAGAAGCACCCCGGGCAAAACTTTTTTCTTTAAAACGATTAAGAACATTCTCTAAACTAAGATCTTTAATCTTTTTAGATGGCAATACCAAAGTAGATGCTACTATCAAGCCGGTTAGAGGATCAACACAAAACAAAGCTTTGGCCATTTTGGTTTGGGGCAATAGACCGTGAATAGCATTATGAGTTTTTACCGCTTCTATAATATCATTACTTAATCCTTGCTCCCGAAGCATCTTCGCTCCTTTAAGAGAATGCTCCTCTGGTTTATTTTTTGTCTCCTCATAATCAATATCATGAAGCAATCCAGCCATTTCCCATGTTTCTTCATCCTCCCTAAAATAATGAGCTAAACCCTTCATTGCTGATCCTGCCGCCAAACAATGTTTAACTAAATTAGGCGTTTTAACTTTTTCTCCTAAAAAAATTAAAGCGTCTTTTTTGTTTTGAATCATTGAAATAATGTAAAATTTTAACCTCAAAGCAATATTGAATATAGTATATATAGTCATTCACAGCTGTCAATTCTCCTTTGCATATACCTATTTTTTGTGCGTGCTACCCCCAAACTATATAAGACTCCCTTTTTTATTGCTAAATCACCAAAACAAAAAATAACTATTGATACTAATCTTTGCCAAAACATTAAGGACTTTTTTGATATTTCTGTTTGATTAAATCACGCAATATCTCTTCAATGTGCTTTAGGCTCTTATCGTCAATCACAGAAATAGGAATTACTTCCTTTCCTGCTTTCTTTAATATATTAAGTTTTTCTTTTATCTCATTTTCGTTCAATAAATCAGCCTTGCTCAAAAAGATATATTCTGTTTTATCTAAAAGCTTCTTATTATAAGTCCCCAATTCATTTCTAATAACTTGATAATCTTTTACTAGATCAGGTGATTCTGAAGAAATAAAATGAAAAAGTGTTTTTGTCCGATCAATGTGGCGTAAAAACTTAATACCCAGTCCTTTGTTTTCAGAAGCCCCCTCAATAATCCCAGGAATATCAGCTAGAATCAATTCATAGTAAACACCTAGATTGGGTTCCAGTGTTGTAAAAGGATAATTAGCCACTTTGCTTTTAGCATTAGTTAATTCATTTAATAGGCTGGATTTACCAACATTGGGCAAACCAACAAATCCAACATCAGCAATTAGTTTGAGTTCAAGCCTTAATTCGTATTCCTCACCAGGAAGACCTCCTTGAAATTCAGTTGGGCTTGTATTGGTAGAAGAGCGAAATTTAAAATTACCCTTGCCTCCTTTGCCTCCCTTGGCTATCAGAATACGTTGGCCAATAGAAATAATTTCTAGATCTTCACCAGTAGTTAAATTATGCACCAATGTACCAATTGGTACTTTTAAAATGATATTTTTGCCATCCTCTCCGTCACGAAGTTGAGTCATTCCGTCTTCCCCATTTTTCGCTACTATTTCTTTTTTACCAGAAAAATAAGAGAGGGCACTAATATCTGATACGCCTTCTAAATAAACACTACCCCCTTTACCACCATTCCCTCCTGTTGGTCCCAGGCTCATCATGATTTTATTAAACGCCACTGCCCCACGACCACCATGACCAGCCTTTACCTTAATTTTTATGTCATCAATTAACATATTGCTCCCATTCTACCAAAAAATCGCCTCTTTGGCGATTCTAATTTGCTGTCTGTCCTGAACAAAATCCGAACTTTTTTCAAAGAAAATCCGGACGCTGAC
>CAZYGB010000067.1:0-2633 GCA_964647525.1 uncultured Candidatus Saccharibacteria bacterium
AGAAACCAAAGTTATGGGATGTAAATGTCCCTGACGAATTTTTTCTCCGGGACGAGCAATATCGAAAAAACTAAGGGAAGAGGGAGAACCAAGATTTTCCTCCTTTTCTTTAAAAAGAGATCTCAGTAATTTTCGAGTTGTATTTGCTGTTGTCCCCAGTCGTTTTTTCTCTTCCAAAGAAAGATTACTAAGGGAGTCAAAAAACAAAGAAAGGGCACTCTTCCGGCCCAAGTATTTTATGCGCCATTTTTCAAGATCTGAGCTACTTTTTACTGAAGAAAGTTCTCCCTGAGCTTGCTTGGTAAATTTTTTCCAATCTGTTATCATATCTTCTCTATAATTTTACTCTAAAATGACAACTTTTTCAAGCAATAATAATTTGCTCTTTGGGCTTAAAAATTGTAGAATGAAACAGTTTTAGATTCAAACATTATGTCAGGACATTCTAAATGGGCAAAAGTAAAGCATCAAAAAGCAGTTAACGATCCTAAGAGAGGAAAGGCTTTTTCTAAATTGAGCAATTTGATTACAGTTGCCGCCCGGGAAGGTAGTGATCCTGTTACTAACCCCAAACTTCGGGTAGCCATAGAAAAAGCCAAGGAATTAGCTATGCCTAAAGCCAATATAGAAAAAGCTATTAAAAGAGGCTCTGGAGAGTCAGAAGAAGGAAAAAAATTGGAAGAAATGTTCTTAGAGGCCTATGGTCCGGGAGGAGTGGCAATTCTTATCCAAGTTATTACTGACAACAAGAATCGTACCCTATCAGAATTACGTCATCTTCTTCAAAACCACCAGGCTAAAATGGCTAGTGGGGGTAGTGTTCGCTGGTTATTTAAGGAAGTGGCTCAAATAATCATTCCTAAAGAAAAATGGAATGACGATCTTTATTTAAAAACAATAGAACAGGGAGCAGAAGCAATAAAGGAAGAGGAGGAGGATGTGATAATTTTTTCCTCTTTCCAAAAATTTTCCTCCCTGAAAAACTTTATTGAGCAGTTGCTGCCAAGTGTTAATATCAGAGACGGAATTGACTGGATTAGTGACCAAAAAGTTGTTGTTCAGGATAAAGGCATAAAGGCACGCTTAGAATCCTTATTTGATGCCCTAGATGAATTGGATGATGTAGAAGAAATTTATTCCAATGTTGCTTAACTATGATCATCTTAGGAATTGATCCTGGTACTACCCGTATTGGTTGGGCTTTTCTTAATGTGGGAAGGAAGAAGATTGTTCCTATAGATTACGGCTGCTGGGAATTAAAAACATTTGATCCGGGGAGGAGATTAGAGAAAATTGCCCAAAATCTTAACAGAGCAATAAAGAACTATCATCCCTCATACATGGTTATCGAGAAGATCTTTTTCTTTAAAAATGCCAAGACGGTAATGAAAATTAGTGAGGCTAAGGGGGTAATAATCCTTATCGCCCAAAAAAATCATCTCCCCTATTTGGAATTAACTCCTCTAGAGGTAAAACAAAATATAACCGGTTACGGCCGGGCAGAAAAAAAAGATGTCCAGAAAGCAGTTCAGGTTTTCTTCTCTCTGAAGGAAATTCCAAAGCCGGATGATGCTGCAGATGCTCTTGCTATCGCTCTGGCTGGATTAAGAAAAATAGAAAAATAACATGGTTCGAAAAGATTTTCGCATTCTCGTTCTTCTCATGATAACCCTCTTTGTTTTAGGAGGTCTTTCTATTTTTGCTCTATCCAAAGGGCTTCCTGACCCCCGAGACTTTAATAATCGGGTAGTGCCCCAGTCCACTAAAATATATGATCGCACAGGAAAGATACTGCTTTATGAAGTCCACGGAGAAGAGAGAAGAACCAGTATAGAGTTAGGTAAAATATCCCCCTTTGTGATTTCTGCTACCCTAGCTGCTGAGGATGATAGTTTTTATCATCATCATGGATTTGTTCTAAAGGGTATTATCAGGGCTCTACTTCATAATTTAATTCATCCCCGTGATCTTCAGGGAGGATCCACAATCACCCAGCAACTGGCCCGTAATGCATTTCTCACTACTGAAAAGCGTATTACCCGAAAAATTCGTGAGGCTATCCTTACCGTACAAATCGAAAATAACTTTTCTAAGGATCAGATCCTAGAAATGTACCTTAATCAAATTAACTATGGGCATAATGTCCATGGAATTGAAGCTGCTAGTGAATTTTATTTCAGTAAACCAGCTCAGGAATTAAAATTAGCAGAAGCCGCTTACCTCACTGCCCTTATTCAGGCTCCCAGTTACCTTTCTCCCTACGGCTCCCATCTCGATGAATTAGAAGCAAGAAAAAACTGGATTATTTCTAGGACAGAAAAATTGGGTTACTATCCCAAAGAGGCAACAGAAGAAGCAAGAGAGGAAAAAGTAGTTTTCGCCCCTCCCCATTTTACTCTGCGGGCTCCTCATTTTGTGATGTACGTACGAGAACTACTTTATGAAAAATTAGGGGAAGAGGAAGTTGAAAGAGGAGGTTTTAAAGTCATTACTACTCTGGATATGCATTTACAGGACTTAGCAGAAAAATTAGTAAATCAATATGGTGATTCCAATGAAAAAATGATCGGGGCCCAGAATATGAGCCTTCTTGCTGAAGATCCTAATACAGGACAAATTCTCGCTATGGTAGG
>CAZYGB010000068.1:0-2583 GCA_964647525.1 uncultured Candidatus Saccharibacteria bacterium
GGTAGTTTTATTCATGGTCTAAGTAGATATGGAATATTGTCTTGGAATAATTTTCTAGTAAAGTTCTTAATGGATTTATAGGTCTGGCAAGTCCTAAACCAGTCGGAACACGCGAATCACGACTTTCAAATCGCCCACTTACTACGGCCATAATCTTACCATTTCTTAAAAACACTGGAGACCCACTAAATCCCTTATCACAATTAGTGTCTAAGAAAAACACAGAAACCTTTTTTGTATTAGTATCTTGTTTTACAGAACTAACAATGGCGTGTGCAGAAACAAATGATATTTCTTGCCTTTCTGGTGATAAAGACATTGTTGACTCTGGAAATCCACAGAAAAATACTTCCTCTCCTTCCATCGCATTATCAGAATCTGACAATAGTAAAGGCTTCAATATAATTTCTTTATCGGCTTTATTTTTATCGAAAGGATTAAGAATTTTAATAAGAGCGATGTCGTTTTGTTGATCTTGCGAAATGAACTGCGCATTGAACATTATGTAGTTCAAATGATCAGCGGGATCTAAAACCCAGACTTTTATGTTATTTTTTTCTTCTTCTTGCATTTGCTGATAAACATGGGCGGCGGTTGTCAATAAAGAAGGTGCAACGCAAAAAGCGGTGCCCCTGATCCCCATAGTTATTTGATTTTGATTCTGACGAATAAGATAAAATCCAACCATAGCAATGGATGGCTTGAACTGTTTAATAAGTTTTGGTAATGATTTTTTGAAAAACATATTTCTACTTAATTAAATCATCAACGCTAACACTAAGTGCTTTGACGGGCAGACAAGTGAAAAGCCACACATCCATACAATTCCTTCTTTATAATAACATATTCCAAAAGAAAAAGAATATAAAGAAATCACCTCTTTGGCGATTTCAATGTGTCTCGGTCCCTCGATAAAAAAGTTAGACGGCTGCCGGGCTTGGATTCGAACCAAGATGACATGATCCAGAGTCATGTATCCTACCGTTAGATGACCCGGCAATATATTAAAACTTAATTGAATAGCTATTCTAATTCCTGACTAATAAACAACTCCAAAGGAAGCAAAGGAAGAGGAGTCCATTTTAACTGGCTCTGCACAGTAATTAACCCTCTTAACATTTTTTCTAAATAGTTCCTGTCCCAATCCTGAGCCTGCTTAAAGAGAATGGCCATTTCCTCCGGAGTGGCTTCCTTGTCCAGTATCTTCCCCAAACTGGGTGATATTTTTAAAAGAAGCAGTTTGCGCAGGTAAGCAATTATTTCCTTGTTAAGCACTTCCAGATCAAAGCCTTCATCATAGATCTTGTTAATGAACTCTATCGCTTTTACCTTGTCTTTTTTTCCTAAGATGTCTATAAATCTCTTAATGCGTTCAAAATTAATCGCTCCCACTAATTCCTCCACCGCTTCTTTGGTAACATCCCCGTCAGTAACAACAGCAATCTGCCCTAAAAGAGATTCCGCATCACGCAGTCCCCCTTCCGAATAGATAGCAATCAATCTTAAGGCTTCTTCCTCAAATTTAATCTTTTCCTTCCCGCAGATATTCCTTAAGCATTGAATCATAGCCAGAAGATTTAACTTCTTAAAATCATAGCGCTGCACCCGGGAAAGAATGGTAGCCGGTAATTTCTCCGGTTCTGTTGTTGCCAGGATGAATACCACATAGGAAGGCGGTTCTTCTAGTGTTTTTAAAAGAGCATTAAAGGCTTCTTTCGTTAACTGATGAGCTTCATCAATGATAAAAACCTTGTATTTTGACTTTACCGGGGGAAACTTAATGTTCTCCCGCAGAGCCCTGACATCTTCAATCCCCCTATTGGAGGCAGCATCAATTTCTATCAGATCCATGGAATGGCCGGCATTAATCTCCTGACAGGATTCACATTTATTACAGGGTTCATACTGGGTAGAAGAACGTTTCTGGCAATTAAGAGCTTTGGCTAATAAACGCGCAACGGTCGTCTTCCCTACTCCCCGGGGTCCGGCAAAAAGATAAGCATGGGCCACCTTACCCTGAAGAATGGCATTCGTCAAGCTCTTAATGGTGTTCTTTTGATCTATCACTTCCTTAAAGGTCTGGGGACGATATTTTCTATAAAAAACCAATTGAGACATAGAGTAAATTAATTAACAGAGTTATTGTAGCAGAAAAGAATGAATTATTGAAATTATCTTTCAAATACCAGGTATTTAGAGCCAAAGAAATTAATGAAAGTGGTAATAACAGCCGGGACTAGAGCACTGAGATTCGCCCAAAGAAAGACTGGAATTCCCAGCTGAGCCCCCAGGGTATTGTTAAGAAAGGAGGCTATCCCCACATTGATAAAAAAAGAAATGGTACAAATAGTGATAAACCTAGAAAACTCTTTTCTTTCAAACTGCTTCCCCTTCTGAAAAGTCCAGCGTTTATTCCAGAAATAGCTGTTTATTGAAGAAACAACGAAAGCAATGGCAACAAATATGGAATACCACCATCCCTGATGTATCTGGGAAACAACCATAAACAAATTCAAGGAACCAAAATAGACAGCGGTATTAATAAACCCCACTAAAACAAATTTTATAAACTGATGGATAAAC
>CAZYGB010000069.1:0-2566 GCA_964647525.1 uncultured Candidatus Saccharibacteria bacterium
TTTTTTCTGTAAAACATCGGTGGACTTAACCACGGCCGCTAATTGATTCCTTCTTCCTAGTGGCACCTCTACTACTGCCCCCTTAACTAATTTCTCCTTGGAGAAATACGATAGGATTTGGGGCTGAGAAAGAGGAAGGTAGGTCAAAGGAATTACATCAATAATAAACATTTTAATATTTAGTCAGACCTTAAAGGAAATACTGCCATATCTGTATACTCCGCCCCTATTAGCTCTAGACGGCTTTCTATTAACCAAAGCTGAGAAGGAAGAAAATTAAAAGATAACTCTTTTTCAATTTCTTTTCCCGACGGCAGAGGAAGCTGAGAATAAGACCTTACCCGGGCAAGAGTGATATGGGGAATAAATCGTTGCCTGTTTACCCGAAAACGAATCGGTATCTTAACTAATTGCTTCACTATTTCTTTCCTTAATTGTTCCAAGGAAAGATTGTATTCCCCAGTCAACCAAACTAAACGGGGATTACGCGGATTGGGTCCATACTTAATTGCCTGCATTCTTACTTCACTAACAAGAATTTTCTGGGCTGCTTGTTGCCCAACCATTTTCAGGTCAGGAATCTTGTCTTCTCTGATATTCCCTAAGAAAAGCAGGGTCAGATGAAAATTATCATTATTTACAGTCTTAAAAATAAGAGAACTTAAATTATCCTCTTGATAATCATTTAACTGCTTCTGTAATTCCAGTGGTGGTTTTATAGCCAGAAACAAACGTTTCTCTTCCATATTTCTCCTATTTTACCTTATTTTTTCTCGTTTGGCTATTTTAGTTGATTAATTCCGTTTTTTTTGGCACAATGGTAAGTATACTAAATACTCTGATTTAAATACATGAAAATAAAAACCAAACAAACAATACAAGTTATAGCTGTCATTCTTCTTTTTGGTATGGTCTGGATGGGAGGTTTTCTTAATGGATCTCGCTGGGGCTGGCAAATTAATTTGCCCGAACCATTTGAAAAAATTACCAACAAAGAACAACCAGCCGAAATCCCTGAGGGCAACATGGATATTTTTTGGGAAACCTGGAAAACTATTCTTACTAAATATGTAGGGAGACAAGATCTTAACACTCAAGAAATGATTGAGGGAGCTAGCTCTGGACTAGTGCAATCTCTTGATGATCCCCATTCCATGTTTCTCAACAAAGCTCAGACCGAAGACCTGTCCCAGGAACTTTCCGGAGAATTCTTCGGGGTGGGAATGGAGATAGGAAAGAAAGAAGGATTGTTAGTTGTGGTAGCTCCTTTACCTGGCACCCCGGCTGCTAAAGCAGGATTGCAACCAAAGGATGCAATATTGAAGATAGACGGAAAGGAATGCAGTGACCTTACTAGTTTCGAAGCCGCTAAATTAATCCGGGGACCATTAGGTTCAACAGTTACCTTAACTATCTATCGTTCTAATTGGGATAAAACAAGTGATGTCAAGCTGGTAAGAGAAAAAATCGTTATTCCTTCTTTGACTTGGCAGATGCTTGATAACAAGATAGCTTATGTTCAGATTTACAATTTTAACCAACCATTGCTATTGAAGTTTTATCAAGTTGCTATAGAAATGATAACCGCTCAGCCCAATGGTATTATTATTGACCTAAGAAATAATCCCGGTGGTTATTTGGAAGCGGTCACCAATATTAGCGGCTGGTTTTTTAATAAGGGACAGATGGTACTGAAAGAAGATTTTGGAAATACTGATACCAAGATATACCGGGCTAATGGACCTGGTCTATTAAAAGATATTCCTACCGTGGTATTAATGAACGGTGGTACTGCCTCAGCTGCTGAGATTTTAGCAGGAGCTCTGCACGACAACAGGGATATCAAGCTAGTAGGGGAGAAGACATTCGGAAAAGGATCGGTCCAGGAATTAGTCCCCATCATAGAAGGTAACAGCGTCAAAATAACCATTGCCCGCTGGTTGACTCCCAAGGGAACTGTTATCCAGGATAATGGTCTGGTTCCTGATTTTGAAGTAGAAAATGATTCCGAGATAGGTACTTATGAAGGTCTAGATATAGAAAAAGACAAGCAATTACAAAAAGCCATAGAAGTAATTAGTAGCTTAGTAAACAACTAAACAATAATTTGGATATATGAAAGTTTACCTACTGCAAGATATAGAAGATTTAGGACATAAAGGAGAGGTCAAAGATGTTTCCTTGGGCTATGCCAAGAATTTTCTCCTTGTTCGAGGATTAGCTCGCCCTGCCACATTCCAATTAATAGCGCAAGTAACAGAAAATCAAAAAAAAGCAGAGTTAATACAGGAAAAGAAGAAAGAAGAAGCCCAAAAAATAGCTAGTCAATTAAAAAAAGTTTCTTTGACAATTCCTCTAAAATTTGCCAAGGAAGGCAAGGAAGCTTATGCTGGTGCCAACAAAGTAAAAATACTCTCTGCTCTTGAAAAAAAGGGGTTTTCTTTTAAGGGGGAGCAAATTGAATTAAAAAATCCCCTCAAAGAGATAGGGGACTATGTGATAACGATAAATATTTATCCTAAAGTTACTGTTCCCTTAAAAATTAAAATTACTTCTGCTTCGAAGA
>CAZYGB010000070.1:0-2540 GCA_964647525.1 uncultured Candidatus Saccharibacteria bacterium
ATAACCTGGTAAGGAAGGAGATTGAGAGACAGAAAAACACAATTGATTTAATTGCCTCGGAGAATATTGCTTCCTTGGAAACATTAGAGATTTTGGGTTCTCCTTTAACGAATAAGTATTCGGAAGGCTATCCGGGACGGCGTTATTATCCTGGTAATAAATATTATGACCAGATAGAGGAATTAGCTCAGAAAAGAGCTCTGCAATCTTTTCATTTAAATTCTAAAAAGTGGGCCGTAAATGTTCAGCCTTATTCCGGATCACCAGCTAATCTGGAAGTGTATACCGCTCTTCTTAACCCTGGTGATACTTTGTTGGGAATGAAACTATCTTCGGGAGGACATTTAACTCATGGACATAAAGCCAGTCTTTCCGGTCAGCTGTATCATTCTGTTCAGTACTCAGTTGATTTAAAGACGGGATTAATAGATTATTCCCAGATAGAGAAATTAGCCCGAAAGTATAAGCCTAAAATTATTATTTCTGGAGCCAGTGCTTATCCTAGAAAGATCAATTTTCGTCGTTTTGCCCAGATAGCTAAAAAGGTAAATGCTTACCATTTAGCCGATATTTCTCATATCGCCGGTTTAATAGCGGCCAATCTGCATCCTTCTCCTTTTCCCTATTCTGATATAGTGGTAACTACCATTCAGAAAACACTAAGGGGACCTCGAGCAGCAGTTATTTTCTGCCGCAAAGATCTGGAGAAACAAATCAATAAAGCTGTGTTTCCAGGAATGCAGGGAGGGCCTCATAACAATGTTGTTGCCGCTATTGCTCTTGCTTTCAAGATTGCTCAGCAGAAAAAGTTTAAAGATTATCAGCAGCAGGTAATAAAAAATGCTCAAATTCTTTCTCAGGAATTAAAAAGATTAGGTTTCACCTTAACAAGCGGAGGAACAGATAATCATTTAATGTTGGTAGATTTGAGAAACATTAACCTTCCCGGAATAGAGGCAGAGGTTCTTCTGGAGAAAGCCGGTATTGTTGCTAACCGTAATTCTATCCCCGGTGATACCTCTCCTTTTCATCCTAGTGGTATTCGCCTGGGCACTCCTACTGTTACTAGCAGGGGAATGAAAGAAAAAGAAATGATTTTAATTGCTCATTTAATCTATCTGGTATTGATAGAAAAAAAGAAACCATCAATTATCAAAAAAGAAGTACAAAAATTATGTCAAAAGTTTTCTTCATTGGCATTGGAGGGGTAGGAATGAGTACCCTGGCTCTTTTAGCAAAAGATCAAGGATTTAAAGTATCAGGTTCTGATATTAAAAATAGTTCCACTGTTGCTTCCTTAAAGAAAAAGGGGATTAATGTTTTTATCGGCCATTCTGCCAAGAATATCCAAAAAATAAAACCTGATTTAGTGGTTTATTCTTCTGTTATTAAACCTGATAATGTGGAGCGGATGGAATCAGAGAGTCATCATATTCCCACTGTTGCCCGGGCAGAATTCCTGGCTCAGCTGATTGCCCCCTATAAAACTATTGCTGTTGCCGGTACTCACGGGAAAACAACCACTACCTCTATGATTGGCTTCATTCTTCAGCAGGCTCATAAGCCTGCCTATGTTTATCTGGGAGGAAAAGATAGTTGTCTTCATAATAAAAAGATTAAGAAGAACAATTGGATTGTTTTAGAAACAGATGAAAGTGACAAGTCTTTTCTCTTTTTTGCTCCTGATATTGCTGTTATTACCAATATTGATAAAGATCATCTTTCTAACTATGACAATAGCTTTGCTCAATTGAAAAAAGCCTTTGGGCAGTTTCTGCAAGAAAAAAGGAAAAGAAAATACACCATTGTCTGTGCTGATGATAAAAATCTTGTTTCCGTAGTCAAAAAGACTAAAGTGAAAAATCTAATCACTTATGGGATGAGGAAACCAGCTGATTTGAGAATGAAGAAGATTCTTGCCCAGGAGCAGGGGACATTGGTAGAAATCAGCTCACTATCAAAAAAAACAACCTGGCGGGCAGAATTACCCATTTGGGGAGAAAAGTACCTTTCTGATGCCTTAGCGGCTCTTTTAGCGGCTTCTAAAGCAGGAATTAGCATTAAAAAGGGCTTATCTATCCTTCAAAACTACCAATTACCCCATCGGAGAAGGGAAATTGTAGGGAAAGTAAAAGATATTCTCGTTATGGACGGGCATGCTGATCATCCTGCTGAAATTAGGTCTACTCTTGATAGCTTGCAGGTTTTTAAGCCTAAACGGAGAATTATTGTTATTTATGAGCCCCATCGCTATACCCGTATGAATATGCTCAAAGACAGGATTGGAACGGCCTTTCAGGGTGCTGATATGATTATTTCCTTGGATATCTGTCCTGCTTTTGAGAAACCCATTCCTGGCATTACCGGAAAGAAAGTATTCCAGTGGATTAAAAAACACAACCCCCGGAAAGAAATTTATTACATTAAAGATCTAGCAGATGTGCCTTCTTTTATTCTTCCCCGATTGCGGAAGAATGATTTAATTATTACTCTTGGTCCGGGTACCATAGAGAACCTTGCCCCCAAGATTGTCCGCTATT
>CAZYGB010000071.1:0-2482 GCA_964647525.1 uncultured Candidatus Saccharibacteria bacterium
AGAACGAGTGATATAATAAAAATATGAAAACAATCAGTTATTCTTCAATATTTTATTTAAACTATGATTGATGATTTAAACCAAAGAAGAGACGAAAAAATAAAGCAACTCTGGCAAGAAGCTCAGGAAAGAATGGCTCAGCAAGAGGCAGAAGAAAACAATCTTTTATATATCAACCTGCGCCAAGCTGTTATTGAAACCAGTGCCCTAGAATTGGTAGAGGAAGACAGAGCCCGGGAGGCTAACCTAGCTGCTTTTTCCATAGACAAGAAACAACTGAAAGTGGCTGTTTTTGATCCTCTCAGCCCTCCCGCTATAAAAATTATTGAAGAATTAAAAAAACAGGGTTTTAAGGTTATTGTTTTTGCAGTAACTAGAAAAAGTCTTGACTGGGCCTGGGGTTATTATCGTTTCGTCCATGTCCGTCAAAAAAAACTCGCTCATTCAATAGATATCGGCGATACAGAATTAATAGAGTTTTCTAATCTTGACCGTACTTTGGTTGCTGTCCCTTCCACTGAAGTTACCGAATTAGTATCTCTCATTCTAAAATCAGCTCTTGCCATTAAGGCTTCCGATATTCATATTGAACCCCAGGAGCATCAGACTCTCATTCGTTTCCGCATTAACGGAGTTCTTTATGACGTCTCCGATATTACTACCGCCCAATATCAAAGTATAAAACAAAGATTTAAATTGTTAGCCGGTTTAAGGTTGAATTTAGACAATGTTGCCCAGGATGGTCGTTTTAGTATTCAGGATAAGAATGATTATGCTGATGTTCGTGCTTCCAGTCTTCCTGGACCCCAGGGGGAATATCTTGTTTTTCGTATTCTCCAAGAAGAAAAAACAGGTTGGGGACTAAAAGATTTAGGATTAAGAGAAAAAGGAATCCAATTATTTTCCTCTTATCTTTCTGCTCCTAACGGAATGATTCTTATTACCGGTCCTACCGGATCTGGTAAAACCACCACTTTATATACTCTTCTGAAACAAAAAATTTCACCGGGGATAAAGATAATTACTATCGAGGACCCTGTTGAGTACCGTATTCCCGGCGTCAACCAAACTCAAGTCACTAAAAAATATACTTTTGCTAATGGTTTGAAATCAATTCTCCGTCAGGATCCTGATGTTATCATGATCGGAGAGATGAGAGATAGCGATACAGTAAAAACTGCTCTCCAAGCTGCTCTTACTGGACATCTTGTTTTTTCTACCCTGCATACCAATGAAGCTAGTGGTACCTTTGCCCGCCTGATAGAATTAGACGCTGATCCTCAGATTATCCCTAATGCTGTTAAATTAGTAGTGGCCCAAAGATTGGTACGCCAACTCTGCCCGTACTGTAAGGAAAAATATCATCCTTCCCCAGAGTTAAAAGAAAAGTTAATCTCTGCCTTTACTATCCTTTCTCCTAAAAGCAATATTAAAGTCCCTACTGATATCCCCTATCTCTGGAGAGCTAAAGGATGTTCTCATTGCCATAGATTAGGATATACCACTCAATCTGGTCTTTTTGAATACTTTCCTGTTTCTCCCCGTATTAGCAAAGCGGTAGAAAAAAAAGCTGATCAAAACACCATTAGAAATATTGCTATTGATGAAGGAATGGTTCCTCTCTTCCATAGTGGTCTCTTGAAGGCAATAGAAGGAGTAACCTCTTTGGAGGAAGTTGTCCGGGTAGCAGGCGATATTTCATATATTGAAGAATCTCAGAAACAACTATTCTCCCAAACACTTACCAGAGGAGTTAAGATAAATGAAGCTGAAGAAAAAGAAATAGGGAAACTGCTTCCCAAGTTAGAAACATTGCCTTCCATTATTCAAAAGAAATCAAGGGAAAGACAGGTAGCTTTTATTTTAGGGAAGGCTATTAAATCCCGTGCTACCGATGTTCATTTGGAACCAGGTGAGACAGTTGCTCATATTCGTCAGAGAATTGATGGAGTTCTTTCTCTTCTACTCACTATGGATATGTCTGAATACCCATCATTAATGAACCAAGTTAAAGTTATCAGTGGCCTCAACACTGAAGAAACAAAAATTGTCCAGGAAGGAAGATTCCGGGTATCTTTTCCCGATAAATCATTTGACATCCGTCTCTCTATTATCCCAGGTGGTTATGGTGAAACAGCTTCCCTTCGTATCTTAGGAGGAGAAATCAGATCATTAAATCTTAATGAATTAGGATTATCATTCTCAGAAGAGGAAGAGATAAAGAAAGTAATACAAAAGAAAACTGGTTTAATCTTAGCGGCGGGGCCAACTTCTTCCGGTAAAACAACTACTCTTTTCGCTATCTTGAAACAACTGGCCCGACCGGAAGTTAAAATTATTACCATCGAAGACCCAATTGAATATCGCATCTCTGGTGTCACCCAGACTCAGGTAAACAGAGAAAAGGACTATACTTTTCCTAAAGCCCTCCGTTCCCTACTTCGTCAAAATCCTAATATACTTCTAGTGGGAGAAATACGAG
>CAZYGB010000072.1:0-2458 GCA_964647525.1 uncultured Candidatus Saccharibacteria bacterium
CCTGCCTGACCAGACACAAAGCACTTAATTAAAACCTTCCCTTGAGCTGCCGGGCCTAAAGTGCCTAAAGACCAGGCATCTACCTCTCCAGTTTCGGAAATTGCTGTCGGGGTGGATTCTTGAACTACTAATCCTTCCGGCCATTCTGGTTTAATCTGAATATCATTGAACTCGTACTGTCCTAAATTTTCCCAGCTAACATCCAAGGAAAATACCTGCTCTGGAAAAACTTGTTTAGGATAGACTAAATCAAAACGAAAAACAGAACCAGTAACAAGCACATTTTTAATTTCTTTTCGGACAAAAGTAGAACTTAATGTTTTAGGGCGATAGCGAAAAGTAGCATCGATACTCTTGGCAGTACGAGGCTCTCCAGTAATTATTAAAGAAAGATCTTTTTCCCCAGAAGTACGAGGAGATATTTCTCCTAAACTGTATGTGATTACTCTTTTTTCCGGTTCCTCTTGAGAAAATATACCTTCCGGAAGCTGAATCTCAATTTCAGCATCTTCCAAACTTACCCGAGAATTATTATTGTAAACCAAGTGAAAACTCTTGGTTTCTCCCGCCCTTGCTTCGTCAGGACCAGTAAAGGCAAAAGTAATGCCTCCGCTCCTCATAATGCTCCAAACAGCATAAGCAATAACAAGAACAAGGACAGTGATTACTATCCCTCCCCAAAAACTCTTAAAAAAATTTTCTTTTTTCATATTATTTGGTGATTTCTTACATTATATCTGATTTGACTATTGATGTAAATCGTTCCAGGAAATTCTGAATAAATTTCTTTTCCTTCAATACTGTTTCAATAGATGATTCTCGAGAAAACTTTGTTAAAGGCCAGTCAAATAAAGATTTCAAGGCTCTTATTTGGTTGGAATTTACAGGAAGATCATCCTTATGATGATGAAATTTGCATACCAGTCCTTTAGCAGAAAAGCTGAAAGATTTCACGTTGGATTGCTGACCACAAACGACACATCCATCCAGAAAGGGGGCAGCACCAATAAGGCGTAAAAATTGAGCGTTAAAATAGAACCAAGCAAAATCCACAATCTCCGGATAATGAGTTAAATTGCTATCCATAAGATAAAAAACGTCATTGAGCAATTGCCAAATATCAGGATCAGCCTGATCAAAAGGAGTAAGATTATCTACCAATCTACTAATGCGAAAAGATGCAGTAAGAGCAGAAAGAGACTTTTTCGTAGCCAAATAAGGATTCTCTTCAATAGCACTAATTAACCGGGGAGAGCGACCCTGAATAAAATCAATTTTACATAAAGAAGGAATTTCTAAATGGCCTGGTAGTTTTGCTAGTATTTGCCGAGTTCCTTTTGCCTGCAATGATAAATGCCCAAAATCTTCTGAAAAGAAATGGTAAGTGCTATCATTTTCCCCCGAAGATTCCTTGCTTAAAACAAAAGCCCTGGCAGAATGATAATTCATTGTTATATCATATCATAAGAAAATAATTCTTGAAAAGAATATTATTCGGTGCTATTGTAGAAAGGAATGCCCCCGTAGTTTAATGGATAGAATACGAACTTGCGGAGTTTGCGATGGAGGTTCGACTCCTCCCGGGGGCACCAGTATTGTAGGGAATTTTGGGCGAAAGCATCAGTTAGCGATTTCGTTTTGGAAAAAGAAAATTTTTCATAAAGGTCAAGATAGTTACTTAACTAAAAAATAAAAATTATGAATAACCAAAGAGGCATTGCACCAATCATTATCGTTTTAATTATTGTTGCTCTTCTTGTCGGAGGAGTTTTAGCTTGGTGGTATTTTGGAGAACAGAAAGAAGAAGTTAAAGCGCCAGAAGAAAAAATAACTGAGGAAATCAAAACTCCGGAGACAAAAGAGCTAGAAAAACCTCCAATTGAAAAGGGTGTTTTCAGCATTAAAAAAAGTGAAAAAGAAGCAGGGGTACCGAGCACGCCAATAACTCTTTCATTACATATACCTTCTGAAATTGAACTTGAAACTACACCCCCTAACCTTAAACTTAATGAAATTATAGAAATTACCTGTACTGTTACCAGTATTGCAAATGCACCAAATACCACAGCAGAGATCATTCTGCCAAAAGGAGTAGATTTAATTAGTGGTGATATAACCTGGAAAGGAGATTTGAAAGCAAATATACCGATTTCTTTTTCCGCCGAAATTAAGTTAACAGAAACCAAGAACTTGACGATAGAGGCTGTTGCTAGACATATAATTGATGAAGAGAATTCATGGGGAGACATGGATGTTATTTATTTTAATTATGCGCCAATCGTTGAAACAGAAATAGAGATTGAATCAGGTGCTGAAACAGGAATAGAACCTGAACCTCCTTCAATAGAACCTTAATAGAACCTACTATCTAAAACTGAACCAAGGTTAAAAATAAGCAAGTAGGGTTTATTCGCAAAACCAATATACGTATTTATTTTTTACTCTACATACAAATGCT
>CAZYGB010000073.1:0-2454 GCA_964647525.1 uncultured Candidatus Saccharibacteria bacterium
CCACCACCAATTATTTAATTTTAAAAAAACATTCCAATCTCCTAAATCCAGAATATTTATTCTGAACTTGGGAGATTGAAGGAAGGAGGGAAAAATTAAGTACAGTTTTCTATATATTTTCCCCCCCTCCTCCTTATATACTTCTTAAATGTGGCTCAAAAGCCACTTTGCCACATCTGCCTTATTGGCAGACGGGCGTACCACAACACTAACAATACGCCTTGGTCGGTGGGTAGTTGTCTCACGACCCACCACTTTTTTAACTATGATCGCTTCTCCGCCAGTTACCTCGCGGAGAAATCCGTCGTTAAATTCTTCTATTCTTTTCCCAGTATTGCATTCTTCAAGGACATCGCTCCCTTTAAATATCTCTACTTCTTCCCCTGTAAAAGAATCAGCAGAAGACCCTCTTGGGAAGTCTGTTTGCCATGATTCCAAAAACCTCACCGGTTTTGTGGAATACTGCAATACTTTCTGGCTTATTTTTTTCTGTGCCAGAACCCGACGAATCGGGTCTTTGTAAGAATCTGGCTGTGGTACAAGCCAAACATTTCCACAATCGTAGCCGAGCGTGTCGCCCAGCTTCAGTGTAACCCTACCGGTCACACTCCCTATAACTACTTTCACTTCCCCTTGGGAAATAATTGTGCAGTGATGACTGCCCATTGTTCCTTGGGGTTTGAAATTCCCAAGGGGAATTTCCTTAAAACTAATATAACGCTTTGCCATTATATTATCCTCCTGGCGTTTAAAGCCCGCCACGGCTTAATTTCCGCAAATATGATATCTGCGAAGCCGAGTTTCGGCGTACAATCCGAAAATTTCTTTCCGAACTCTACGCTGAAACCCGGTTTTCCATATTTATTTTTTAAATAACTTTTTCAATCTCCTAAATCCAGAATCTTAATTCTGAACTTGGGGGATTGAGGGAGGTTAGAGCTTACTTATTGTAATACTCTAACCTCCTCTATATAAGTGCATCCTTTTTATTTCACAATGAGTCAAGGCCGTCTGTAAAACAGACCTCACCAACCCTTTGATTTTAACTCTTTTAGAGTTATGGCAGCTGGAATCTGCCAGGAAATTTGCCTTTTTTGTTATGCCTTGTAGAGAACAGATAAAATAACCTTTTGGAAGTCAAAATTTTTAAGCAAAGCTTTGACCTCCGTATTTTTCAAAATGTTACGAACAAGGCAATATCCGTGATCAAGTTGGATTTTATATCTCTTTATAAAATCCTCTGTTCCCGAAAGACAGTTTCCACTGTCTAAGGAATCTTGGATACATATTTTTGTATCCAGATTCCTTTCCATTAACTCGCGGATGTTTATACTTTCTTCTTTTCTCTTCTTCGCAAAGACATAGTCTTTGCGAGCTTTTAAGGTACATTTTCTCTTAAAGTATTTTTTAAAGAAACTAATGTCCTTGGAATACCATTCCAAGACATTAATAAATTCTTCAAAATTCAATAAGTTTTGCGTTTCATCTTCAACGACATATTTGCCGTTGGTTAATGAAGATCTTTCGATCTCCATGAAAGCATCAATACCATTTTTTGCTCTTCTCCAATAGAAACCGTCCCCCTCGCTATTCCATCCTGAAATAATCTCTCCTATAATTTCTCTAGGGGAAGTATTCCATACCCTGTCAAACACCCTATCAAGGTTGAGGTGATACCAATTCTTATAGGCTGCTTCTTCTGAAATAGAAAGCCTAGAAATAGAAAGCTTCTTAGCAAAAACATTATTATTATCAGCTAAGTCTTCCAATTCTACAGACTTCATTTGTTCGCGAATCCACCTCAGATCTACAAACCTAGTTGCTCTTACTCCTCTATATTTATGAGGATTATAGAGGGAGAAATAAAGGTTTTCTTTATTCCCAAAGATGTTAATCAATGGAACATTGATTTCTTTTCCTTCTATCTTCTGCCATGAAAGAATTGTTTCTTTCACTTCCCATGCTTCTACGAAGGCTACCTTCCTTCCATCTGTTAAAACAAATGGAAGAACTCTACTGTTAACAATTTCTGTATGCCCTTTTATAGGGACATATCCAAAAATAGGATGATCACCGTCTATATTATGGACTTGAGAAATCATTTGCCCCCCCTTACCTTGTCTGTAGCATCCAAACAAGATAATGTCATTATCTTTGGGTTCCGGCTCTAAATAGCCAGCACCACTCATTCCCGTGCGACTCGTATAATACTTTTTTCCTCCATAGATCTCATGAATTTCTTCTGCTTGTTCCTCATAGCAGAAGAATCCATCCCTTCTAGCACTATATATAATAGTGCTAAAACCATCCGCGTACTCTACTTTTATCCTTTTCATTTTTTCTCCTTTTCCCCCTAGCTTTAACTGCCGCTATTAAGCAAGTCAGTAGCGTTGGGAGTCTCTTGCCACAGCTGAAAACAAAGTATTATTTCCAATTGTGGCAAGAAAAGGATAA
>CAZYGB010000074.1:0-2443 GCA_964647525.1 uncultured Candidatus Saccharibacteria bacterium
TATCACCTCCATGAGAATCAGTATTATTTCGGCCAGAAACCCGCGCCTTAGCGTTCTTTCAAGGTAGTTTATCATATTCAATCTGCAGACCAGAATATAATAGTCTGATTTTCGAATTCTGATCGTTTCAAACATTCCGGGCAGGCAGAAAGAGTGAACGCCGTCGAATCTGCAAAGAAGACAGGGGTCAAAAGTGTCTGAGCGCTTTACCACCAGTCCCATATCGCCAATAGCGTCTTTTATTCTTTTCTCTTCCAGCGATGACAATGAACTCATTTTGTCTCCTTTCTAAAAAAATTAGGAAGGTACTATCCCTCCCTTTAAGAGATCATCATGTCTTTGAAAACAATGCAAAGCGGCTCGTAATATTTCAACGAACCGCTGCACAATATTATGTACCTTTTGAGTTACCTCCGCTATTCCTGGGAAGTGGTAATCAGACGCCAGCTATCTTCTGTTTCCTTGGGCTTTATCACCCTTGAACCTTTTTCGCATAACAAACATTGTTTCGCATCCCACTCTCTCACCGGCCGAATGGCAAGAGCAACAATCTTGAAGCCTTCCCACTCTCCTTCTACGTAAATCTTTCTCTGTCCTCCCCGGTTTAAGATAACTGGTTCAACCGGGAGAATCCTCACGCTGGGTTCTCTAGACCTTATGTTCAGCACTGCTTCCCTGAAGCCCGTACCAGCACTGCAGACGTCTTCGACCAGAAGCAGGCTGGCGTGTCTCAAGCTGCTTACCAATACTATCCGGCCGTCCCTTTTTTCCAGCTCTGCGAATTCTGCGCCCATTATCCCGGCTATCTCTCTGGCTAATTCCGTTGCTCCGTCAGGAACGCCACCGATGAAATTAGGAATTCCCCACTTTAGACGCTTGATCCTCATCGCCATCTGGTAAGCTATCAGCTTTTTAATGTTGGGATATTGCAGTATGAGTTTGGAATCAAAGAAAGCGTCACTGTGTTTGCCGGATTTCAATTCGGCGTGGTATCCCCATTTTTTTTCGTAGTAAGCCGCGTGATAATCGTACTGCCAGAAAGCGCCAAGAATTTCGGCAATGTACATGATTTCTTCCGATGACAGTATGCGGGTTATGCGATAGGGATTAAGGTTATTAATTATATCTTTTCTAGCCATTCCTAGAATTTTTATCATTTCCTTTCCTCCTTCCTTGAGTTCAATTTTAAAAGGGCTTGCTTGCCCTCCTTTTTTTTCTGCGGACCCAAGGGGATTTGAACCCCTGATCTTCCCCGTGACAGGGGGATGTGTTAAACCAGGCTACACCATGGGTCCAGTGTGCCGGCGGCAGGATTTGAACCTGCGAACCATCGCCTTATGAAGACGCCGCTCTGACCACTGAGCTACGCCGGCAAATTTCTTATATTATTCTTCTTACTAACCCCTCAATCCAACCATTAATTTTTCTTCTCAATTTCGTCCCTTGACGAATAGTTATTCTTAAAGTCCCGTAGTAAATATCGTGATTCGAATAAACTTTCTTGACTTTGCTTTTTATCAAAACTGTTTTATTGAATTGTTTTAACGGAATCTTAGTCAGTTTTGACCAATAATTTTCTACTTTCTTTATTCTGTTTCTATGAACATTATTTATTTTAACTTGAAGAGAAATTCTATCGTTTGACACTCCGCAAATTTTTTTAAACCAGATTAATATTATTAAAATTATTCTTGGGTCGGAATTAGTAAACCCCACCTGATTCCCGCTCGAATAAGTATATCCTTCACTCCAATACATTGCTACGCCAACAATTAAAAGATCTCTTTTGCTTAATTTACCAATTTCCTTTATCCCTTCTTTTCTTAAAACCTCTACCTCTTCTATCCTTTCTCTCCTTATTTTTTCTAAGAATTTGATTCTTCCCTTATAACTTCCGGATTTTACTCTTTTCGCTAATCTCTCGATTTGTGTTGGGCCAAGCCTAATATTCCTACACCAAAAACTAACAGTACTTTTGGGGAGATTTAATATCCCAGAAATTTCGTTTATGCTCTTCCCTTTTAAACGTAACCTAATAGCCTTTTCTTTTTCTATAATTCTAGCCATAGACCCACGATTATAATAATTATTTTATTATAACGTAGGTACAAAAATATGGCAATGTGTGTATAGACTTGTTGCGGGGGCCCGAATTGCACGGGCGTCTCGAGGTTCTTAATATCTACCATCTGTTACCAGATGGAATGGACTATCCCATATCGCCAAAGGCGATCTTCCATTATAGTCTCTGAACCTTCTGAGTAATTGCTCAGCTTGGCTGCTGATTGTCCAATATTTTTAAAATACTGGAGTTCCCAGCAATTTCGGAAGTTTTTCCGCAGAATGTTGCCACTCTGGGCCACAATTTCTCATGGGCCTCGCATGGTACTACTCCACTACCCCGCGATATCTCATATTCTACTATAATTTTAATTAAGAAGCA
>CAZYGB010000075.1:0-2398 GCA_964647525.1 uncultured Candidatus Saccharibacteria bacterium
ATTCCGATGCAAACGAGGGTTTAAAATGGAAGTTGAATGTTTCTGATCCAGAAGGTCATCGGTTGAGAAGAAATACTTATGCCGCTAGGGGGCTGACGAAGCAGAGAGAAAAACGGAATTTTATGGTGGTGGAAGATAACAATAAAGTAGTCGGTATTGTTCGAAAGACTAGAGGGAAGTATGCTAGCTTATATCTTGATAAGAAATATTATCGCAGGGGAATGGGGAAGAAAGTGATGAATGAAGTTAACAATTTATATACGAGAAAAGTTGCCAATAAAACGATATTGAAACCGCCACTTTCTCCTACTTTTATCAGCGGGAGAGGCTATAATAAAATGCCGACAATAAAATCCGTAAGTAAACCTATTTCAATTTCCCCAATAAGGAAAATACCATCTTAATAATAAAATTATTATATGATTGGAGTTTTTGATTCTGGTCTAGGCGGATTAAGCATATTTAAAGCAATTGTTCAGGAGTTACCTGATTATGACTATATTTATTTAGGTGATAATGCCCGAGTGCCATATGGGGGACGCTCATCTGAGGTTGTTTATGAATATACAAGGCAGGCTGTAGATTATTTGTTTAAGCAAGGGTGTGAATTAATCATTTTAGCCTGCAATACGGCCAGTTGTGTGGCCTTGCATCGTCTTCAGACGGAATATCTTCCTAAAAACTATCATCAACGTAGAATTCTTGGTGTTCTTCGTCCTGCTGCTGAAATGGCAGCGGAGATGTCTTTTAATAACCGGGTGGGTGTTATAGGAACGGAAGCTACAATAAATTCTCAGGCTTTTCTCCGAGAAATTTCCAAGCTTCGTCCTGATTATAAAGTTTTTCAGCAAGCTTGTCCCCTGCTTGTTCCTATCATTGAAGCAGGAGAATTAGAATGGGAAGGATTAGACTCTATTCTTAGTAAATATCTTTCCTTTTTAAAAAAGAAAGACATTGGTGCCCTGGTTCTGGGATGTACCCATTATTCTCTTATTAAAGATAAAATTCAGAAACATATCGGGAAAGGGGTACGCTTGGTTGCTGAGGATGAAATTGTTCCTCTTAAATTAAAAGATTATCTTTGGCGTCATCCTGAAATAGAAGGTAAAATTGGGAGGAATAAGAAGAAACAATTTCTTTCTACTGCTTCTTCTCAAAGGTTTGATACCTTAACAAAAATGTTTTTAGGAGAATTAGTAGATTTTACTTTAGTATCCTTGAACTAAACAAATCAAATGTATTTCTTAAGGGATAAAATTCAGGTTTGTTTTTTTATCTTCTCTCTGCTACAATAAGAAAGATGGCTCAAGAAAATGTTGAACAATATGATAAACGCAATATTACTTTAAGCATCTATGCGGGAGCAGGGGGTAAAGATGCAGAGGATTGGGCCTTAATGCTGCAGAAAATGTATCAGCATTTTGCAGAGAGAAAAGGGTGGAAGTGTACAATTTTAGATGCAAGAAGTAATGATTATGGAGGGATAAAAAATGTAACACTGGAAATAGACGGTCTGGAAGTCTACAAAACTTTAAAAAATGACAATGGTGTTCATCGTTTAGTGCGTATTTCTCCTTTTTCTAGTGCTCATCTTCGTCATACATCCTTTGCTTTGGTAGAAGTATTACCTTTAATCAAAGCACAAGAATTCCCCCTTAAGGAATCAGATTTAACCGTTGATACATTTCGTTCTTCTGGGCCAGGAGGGCAAAATGTCCAAAAGGTAGAAACAGCTGTGAGAATCAAGCATAATCCTACCGGAATAACAGTAAGCTGTCAGGCGGGACGATCTCAATTCAAAAACAAAGAAAAAGCTCTTACTATTTTACGGGGAAAATTACATCAGTTGGCGGAGAAAGAAAAGATTAGTACCTTAGAAGAGCTAAGAGGTAAGAAGATAAAAATCGAATGGGGTAATCAGATTCGTTCCTATGTACTTCATCCGTACAAAATGGTTAAAGATGAACGTACAAAAAAGAAAATTAGCGCAGTGGAAGAGGTATTAAATGGTAATTTAGATAAAATTCTTGGTTAAAATTTGTTGATAAACTATTTATAACTTGATTTTACACTATGTCTTTGCTTTATTTTCAAAACGTTACTAAGAATTACGGAAATTCATTAATCTTGGACAATATTACTTTTGAAATAGAGGAAGGAGAATTTGTTTCCATTGTCGGTAAGTCAGGTGTGGGAAAAACAACCTTACTAAAAATGCTGATTAAGGAAGAAACACCAACAAAGGGAAGAGTATTTTTCCACAATCAGGATATTGCCAAAATGAGTCCCGGAGAAATATCCTTACTGCGAAGAAAAATAGGAATGGTTTTTCAGGACTTTAATCTGCTTCCCGATAAAAACACCTTTGAAAATGTAGCTTTTGCTATGGAGGTAGCCG
>CAZYGB010000076.1:0-2336 GCA_964647525.1 uncultured Candidatus Saccharibacteria bacterium
AATTCTTCAGGGATTAACTCTTCCGGGAAAGTTAGCAGATTGTATTTCTCGTAAAGCAGAGGAATCGGAGTTATTTCTAGTGGAGGGCGATAGTGCCGGCGGAAGTGCAAAATCTGGGCGTGATAGAAATACTCAAGCTATTCTTCCTCTTCGAGGAAAAATTTTAAATGTGGAGAAAGCTCGTTTTGATAAAATGATGTCTTCCAAGGAAATAAAATCTCTAATCATTGCTATGGGGACATCTATTGGAGAAGATTTTAACATTAACAAGATCCGTTATCATAAGATTGTCATAATGACCGATGCGGATGTCGATGGGGCCCACATCCAAACCCTTCTTTTAACACTTTTTTATCGTTACTTCCGTCCTATTATTAGTAATGGCTATCTATATATTGCTCAACCTCCTCTGTATCAATTGAAGAAAGGTAAGGAAATTCACTATGTCTATTCGGATAAAGAAAAAGATAAATTATTAGAGCAGTTGCAAGGAGCAAAAGAAAAATCATCTTCTAAGAGTAAAACAAGAAAATTAAAATTAGTAGGAGAAGGAAAAGATGGAGCAGTTCTTGCGGTAGAATCTAGTAATGAAGAAGCAGAGCCTTCAGAAATACAAAAAGGGATTATGATTCAGCGCTATAAAGGATTAGGAGAGATGAATCCTGATCAATTATGGGAAACAACTATGAATCCTGAGAATAGAGTTTTGCGTCAAATTACTATTGAAAATGCAGAAGAAGCAGATAGATTGTTTGATATTTTAATGGGGGATGATGTGGCTCCTCGAAAAAAGTTTATTCAAGCTTATGCTCAAAAAGTAAAAAACCTAGATATTTAGTAAAAAGATCAAAAAAAATTAAATTAGAAGGCGGTATTGACGTATAAGAAGAATTTTGTTAATAATATTATACTTAAATTATGTTTACTTTACGTTTTCAAAGACAAGGAAAGAAGAAAGATTTTGTTTTTCGTGTTGTAGCTACTGATTCTCATTGGTCCTCAACTAGCGGAAAAGCAAAAGAAATTCTTGGCTGGTGGAATCCCCGCCGGGATACTTTTGAATTAAAAAAAGAAAGGATTCTTTATTGGATTCAAGAGGGAGCTCAACCTTCTGATTCTTGTTACAATCTTTTGATACGGGCAAAAATTATAGAAGGAAAGAAAAGACCTATTGCTATTCATAAGAAAAAGAGTAAAAAGGGAGAGGAAGTAAAAGCGGAGGAAAAGAAACAAGAAACAGAGACAGAAGTAAAAGCAGATGAAGCAAAAGAAGTTCCTGAAGAGAATAAAGAGGCAGGAACAAAAGAGCCTGAAGAAATTAAGTCGGAACCTATTACTGAAGATAGGCCAGAAAAGAAAAAAGAAGAGGTGATAAATACAAAACTGGAGGAAGAAAAAATGAAGCAAGACGAAAAGATAGAAAGCGAAATAAAATCAGGAGAAAAGGCAGAGAAAAAGGGGTAATAAAGTTATCCACACTTTGCCTTGACTAATTGTGGGAAAGTGGTACAATTATAAGTGTGAAAATATAAGCGGTGGGAATTCAGGATTCTTCTTTGAGGTTCTGAAAGTTTTTTGCCCCACCGCTTTTGATTTTTCAGGGCCTCAAAGAAGAATGCTGGGTAGGACAACGAAAATGAAAAGTATTGTTTTGATGTTATCCTCAATTTGACTTTGCTGCCTAAATAAAAATGGTATAATTATAAATAGAGATAAATACAAGCGGTGGGAATTCAGAAGTCTTATTCGAGGCTCTGAAAGTTTTTTGCCCCACCGCTTTTATTTTTCAGGGCCTCGAATAAGATTTTTGAAAAAATAACTTTATATCTATGTTATTCCGAAAATTAAAATTATCTCAGAAATATCTTTTCATTTTTTTACTTCTTCTTATACTAGCAAGTGGAACAGTGATTTTCTTTTATTATTTTAGTGCACAAGGACAACAAGCCCGAAGATACACAAAAGAATTAAATACTTTATATCAAAAAGAGCAAGAACAGGAAACACAATCTCGGCAGGATCAATACGGCGATATAACGCCAGAAAAAACTTATCAATTATTTCTTACTGCCCTCAAGAATAATGATCCGGAGTTAGCTAGTAAATATTTTATAATGGATCAGCAAGAAACATATAAACAACTTTTTCTTAGTATTCAAAAAAACAATGAATGGGACAAGATGATGGAAGATTTGTTAGATTCTCGTAATAGCGAGGGAGAGTATGAAAACAAAGAAAGTTATTTAATTCAAATTCTGGATAACAGTAACAATTTAGTTACAACAGTACATTTAATACCAGTGAAAAATACTGCTAAAGACCCCAATATTATCTGG
>CAZYGB010000077.1:0-2314 GCA_964647525.1 uncultured Candidatus Saccharibacteria bacterium
TTGTTTCTGTTTCTATGCTTACCGAGGGCTGGGATGTAAATAATGTTTTTCAAATCGTCCCCCATGAAGACAGAGCGTTTAATTCAAAGCTTTTAATTGCTCAAGTTTTGGGTCGGGGTCTCCGAGTACCGCCTGCCTACCAAAATGATTTGAAAATTCATCCGCAAGTTACTATTTTTAATCATGACGCTTGGGGTTCAAAAATTGACGATTTGGTGCGGGATGTGGCGGAAATTAGCAAGAAAATTTGCAGTAAAATTGATAAGAAATCAAAATATAATTTTTCGCTTTACTATATCAATATTGAAAAGAAAATTAAGACAGAAACAAAAACTCCTGCTCGCGGGAAAATTGAGTTGCCGAAATCGCTAGGATTTTCCAGTCGACAAGATATAACTGAACAAATTTATCGGTCGGTGAAAACACAGGAAGAAACGATTAAAAGAACCGAGATTGATTTAGAGGAGTATTCCGCAAAAGAAGCCGTGAACGAAGTTTTTAATAATATCTTACTTTTGGATTTGACGCATAATGCCAATTTTGCCGAGAAAGCACCCAGAAAATTTATTGAAGGACTTATTCAAAAAGGACTTGAAAATATTGGCGAGAAAACGGTAACGGAAGCCAATCTCCAAAGAGCCAAATCGTCTTTTAATACGCTTTACAGACAATTAACCGGTCAATCCCGAATAGTAGATGTGTATAGCGATCCGATTAAAAAAACCACCAAAGAAATGAACGCTTCCTATATCAGTATCAGCGAGATAAAGAAAAACAAAGGTATAATGTTTAGCGAGAAATCTCTAAAATCATCTACAACAAAAGAGCTGGAAAATATCAACGAAGCGCTTGATGAAATAAAGGGTAAGTATTCTCTAAAAACAGATGAAGATAATTATAAATCCCCTCTGAATATTACGGTGCTTGCCTCAGAGCCGGAAATTGACTTTGCAAAAAGATTAACGAGAAAAAAGAACGCAAAATTTATTGATTGCTGGGCGAAGTCAAAAGACAAGGGATTTTATTCAATCCCATACAATTATCGCCCCGGAACTCACCCTCAGCAAAAACAATTCAATCCAGATTTTATTATAAAAAAGGCGAATAAAATTATTTTTGTAGAGACAAAACACGACGAAGATACAGATGTGAAAAACCGAGATAAAATCGCCGGTGCAAATGATTATTTTATAGAACTGAACGCCAAGATTGAAAGAAAAAAACTGGAGTATTGCTTCTATTTTTTAACGCCGGTGGATTACACGGGATTTTTTGAAAAAGTAATAAGGAATAATAAAACTTTCATAGGAGAATTGCATGCAGGATTATTGAAAAAGAGTAGAGAGGAGTTGAAGAATTTGTAGGTGTCGTAGCAGCAAAGCTGGTGCGAAATTCGACGGTGGCGGAAAAGCGAGAGCGGGCAAAAATTCCTTCCCCCCAACCCCCTTCCTTTTTGCCCGCCCGAACGAAAATTATCAAAAGTCAGCGTCCGGATTTTCGCGGAAAAAAGTTCGGATTTCGTTCAAGACAGGCAACTAATATATACTAATGAATTTAATAGATTTTTTAGGGGAATTAAAAAACATTAAACCTGAAAGATTAATTGATTCTAAAAAGAAAGACGAGATAGAAGATTTCTTTCTTACTCTTGGCATTTTTTATAATGACTTAAAGAGTTTTACTTTCTATCTTGTTCAAATGAAAAATCAATTTTCACATATTGATCTTAATAAAATTTCAGTTGAAACTGGAGAATATTATGGAATGGAATGTCAACTACAAAGATTGATAGCAAGTACTTTACATGAATTTTTTAACTTTCTTGACGAAAAAAGGAAAATATTAGAAACCGGGGAATTTCAGTTATTATATGAAGAGTTAAATATAGATTTAAAATCTAAATGGGATGCTATAGTTGGAATAGCAATTAATAAAAAGGCATTAAAGGAGTTAGGATCATTTTCAAAAATTTTAGTTTTTATAAGAAATAATCTTGCTTTTCACTATAAACAATCAGGCAAGTGCTTAAAAGAAGGATTTATTGATTTTTTCTTTAATGATCCCAAAGGAGATGCCAATGAAAAAGCATATTATTCAATTGGTGATAAAATGCGTGATACTAGATTTTTTTATTGCGATGCTGCAGCAAAGAGATATATGAAGACTTTGATAAACAAGGGTATGGATATTAATGAATACATGAAGGAATTTTCAAAAGTTATTGAGGACGTGAATTTTACGATTATGGCTTTAATGAAAGAGTATATAAGTCACCGGCCATACTAGTCAAAAAGGTTCCAACATCGTTCCATAG
>CAZYGB010000078.1:0-2257 GCA_964647525.1 uncultured Candidatus Saccharibacteria bacterium
ACTACTATCATTGAGGGAGAGGGAAATAAGAAGGACATTGATCAAAGGGTAAAACAAATCAAAACCCAGATCACTAAGACAGAATCCAGTTTTGACAAGGAAGAGTTAGAAAAAAGATTAGCCAAACTCTCGGGCGGGGTAGCGGTTATAAAAGTAGGAGCAGTTACTGAAATAGAACAGAAAGAGAGGCAGCACCGGGTGGAAGATGCCGTAAGAGCGACAAAAGCAGCCCTGGAAGAGGGGGTGGTAGCCGGAGGAGGGGTGGCTCTCCTCAGAGCCGGTAAAGTCCTTGATGACATTAAACTCGAGGACAGTGATGAAAAAGTAGGCCTATTAATAATCAAAAAGGCCTTGGAGGAGCCAATTCAAACGATAGCAGAAAATGCTGGTCGTAATGGAGCAGTTATTCTAGAAGAAGCTAAAAAGAGGAAGAGTAATGAGGGGTTTGACGCTCTCCGGGGTGAATTTAGGGATATGTTTACTGCTGGTATCGTGGATCCCACCAAGGTAACAAGAAGCGCTTTGGAAAATGCTGCTTCTGTTGCCGGAATGCTTCTGACCACAAAGGTGGTGGTATCAGAACTGCCGGAAAAGAAGGATCAATCAGCTATGCCTCCTATGCCCGGAGGAATGCCATACTAAGTCCCGGTAAATCTGTCTGCCAGTAGCGGACAGATTTTTGTTGTGATATAATATGAAAGTCGAGTATAAAAATTAAAATATTAAAAATATGACTACACTCTGGGTAATTATTGTTTTAGTGGTGTTATGGGCTATAGGAACATATGGTTCTCTTGTTCGTTTGCATCAGAGAGTTAAGGAAGCCTGGGCTGACATTGATGTCCAGTTAAAAAGAAGATACAATCTTATTCCTAATTTAGTGGAGACAGTAAAGGGATATGCTGCTCATGAAAAAAGCACCTTTGAGAATATAACAACGGCTCGTTCTCAAGCGATGCAGGCTACTTCCGGACAAGAAAAAATTAAAGCAGAAAATCAGCTCAGCCAGACATTGAAAAGCCTATTTGCGGTAGCAGAGAATTATCCTCAATTAAAAGCATCAGATAACTTTAAGAAACTGCAGGATGAATTAACCGATACGGAAGATAAAATTCAAGCTTCCCGCCGTTTCTATAATGGCAATGTTCGGGATTACAATATCTCCGTTAAGGTTTTTCCTAAAAATATTATGGCTCAACTCTTTAACTTTAAGCCAGAAGTTTTTTTCGAAGCCACTGAAGAAGAAAAAGAAGTTCCTCAAGTCAAGTTTTAAATCGTGACCCTTTACACTCAAGCAGATTCCAATGTCAGAAAGACTTGGATATTGATAGGTGTATTTTTAGTCCTTGTTATTTGTTTAGGATGGGTTTTGAGTTATGTTTTTTCCGCCTCCTGGATCTTACCATTAGCTGTTATTTTCAGTATCAGCTGGAGCTTTGTTAGTTACTGGAAATCTGATAGCATTATTCTTTCTCTTTCTCATGCCCATCCAATCAAGAGAGAAGATAATCTTCAGTTGTATCGAATAGTGGAGAATTTGGCTATTACTGCTGGCCTACCAATGCCTAAGCTGTATGTAATTAATGACGAGTCGCCGAATGCTTTTGCTACTGGTCGTGATCCTCAACACAGTGTTGTTTGTGTTACTCAGGGATTATTGAATGTATTAGAAAAATCAGAACTAGAGGGGGTTATTGCTCATGAAATGTCTCATATTGGTAACCGGGATATTCTTTTATCTTCTGTAGTGGTGGTCTTGGTGGGAATAGTGGCATTATTGTCCCGTTTCTTTATTCGGGGTTCATTTTTTGGAGGCAGAAGTAGAAATAACGACAGGGGAGGTTTGGGTTTGATTGTAATAATCATCGGGATAGTTATGTCACTATTAGCTCCTTTGGCAGCTATGCTATTGCAATTATCCATTTCTAGGAAAAGAGAATTTTTAGCTGATGCTTCCGGAGCTCTTTTAACACGCTATCCGGATGGATTGGCCCGGGCCTTAGCGAAAATTTCTCAGGATCCTCATCCTTTGAAAACAGCTTCTAATGCTACCCGTTCTCTTTTTATTTCAGATCCCTTTCGAAAGAAAAATGAAAAATGGTTTACTCGTCTTTGGATGACCCATCCCCCGGTAGAAGAGAGGATTAAAAATCTTCAAGAAATGAGTATCTAAAAATTAAAAAGTAGAGTTAATGATATTTTACTCTATTTGTCTTTATTAAGTGGAAAGAATCTGTTAAAATATAAATGGTCGAAA
>CAZYGB010000079.1:0-2249 GCA_964647525.1 uncultured Candidatus Saccharibacteria bacterium
AGGGATTGATCGGGATAGAGAGTATTCTATTGCGTCAAAAGAGAGAGCTTTTTTGGATACGATTTACAGAAGCAAGGATTATCATTTTGACAACTTATCGCCGCTTAATTGGGACAAAGTATTTGAGCTGTTGCAGATTTATGAGAACAAGAAGATGGAAAAGAAAGTAAAAGAGTATTACGAGGATTATAAATCTAATAAATGATACATGACATTAAATGCGTCAATACACAAAAATATTTTATTTCAGATTTTGGCTGATATTTATTCTGATAACACCATTGGCCCCTTTTTAGGATTCAAAGGTGGTACGGCGGCTTATTTATTTTATGGACTTGATAGGTTTTCCGTTGATTTAGATTTTGATTTACTTGATGAAACGAAAGAAGCATATATCTTTGAAAGAGTGGGAAAAATAGTAAAAAAGTATGGCCTAGTGAAAGAGGCGGAAATAAAAAGATTCAATCTGCTTTTTGTTCTTTCTTATAACAAAAAAGAGAAGAATGCGCAGAATATTAAGATTGAAATCAATCGTAGAAACTTTGGGTCAAAATATAATGTAAAATCTTACTTGGGTGTATCTATGTTAGTAATGGTTAAGGAGGATATGTTTGCCCATAAATTAATGGCCATGTATGAAAGATTGGGAAAAACAAATCGTGATATCTTTGATGTTTATTCTTTCGCAGAAGATAATTGGCCAATAAATAAGGAAATAGTTGAAAAAAGGTCACAGATACCCTTTAAAGAGTTTTTGCAGAAATTGATTTTTGCTTTAGAAAAATTCAATGACCATAATATTTTAGATGGGTTAGGAGAATTAATTACTGAGAAGCAAAAAGCTTGGGTTAAGACGAAACTCAAAGCGGAAACCCTATTCTTGCTTAAATTAGCTCTAGAAAATGAAAAGGATGAGATTGCCTCATTTTCCGAATTATAATAACCCCCTATTCTACTATTGGTTCTTGTTAAAGCAGAAAGTGTAACGTTTTTAAGAGTATTGCGTCTTGTGTAGCATGGAAGATAGAGAGCTTATTAATAAAATACAGGCCTTAAAGGCAATAAAACCCACCTCAGAGTGGGCTTTTTGGCTTAAGTCCAATATCCTGGAGACAAAGGCTCAATTACATACCCAGAAGAATCATCAGTTCAAACTGGCTGGTTTTTCTTTCTTTCCCCGTTATGCCAAAACATTAGTTCCTGCAGTAATAGCTGTCTTTTTTATTTTTTCCTTTACTTATGCCCAGACTACTCTTCCTGGGAATCCTTTTTATCCTGTGAAAACACTAACCCAGAATACCAAACTTTATTTTGCTTCCACTAATCAAAAACCAGTAGTGCGTTTGGAGATAGCAAAAGCTAGAATTAATGACTTAATGGAAGTGAAAAATCATCAAAAAGAAATAGCTTCTGCTGTTCAGGGAGCAAGAAAAAGTATAGAAAATGTGCCTCAAGATATTAAAAACATTTCTTCTAAAAAGCTAGCTTTGGATATTTCTAAAAGAGTGCAGTCTAATGTTAACGATCTTTCTAGTATTGTAAACCAGACAAATCTTTCTTCTGAAGACAAGGATACATTAAATAAAAGTATTAATAATACCCAAGAAGCGGTTTTATCCTACATCTATGAAACTACAGAAGAAATAAATCATTGTCCTTCTTATTTAGAAAACAGATTATTAGAAGTGGAAACATATTTTGCCAACACCCCTCAAGTTTTTCAAGACTGGACCTTAAGCGAAATTACCAAAGTTAGAGGTTTGCTTAGCGATGCCAGTACCTTGGTAAAAGAAGGGGAGTGTCTAGAAGCGAAAGAAAAGATAGAGAGCATTAATCTTCTTATTGAAATCCACTCGGCAGATGTAACTAGTACATCTGACTCCACATCTAGTGGAGAGAGTAATCCTGTCGAGGATACAAACTTTTTACCGAGTTCGGATTAAAGGTTATCTTTGTCTCTTTAACCTTAAGGGAAGAGATAAAACAGGTCGATATAATCATAAAATTAATTAAGTCGAATTAAATACAAAATGAGTAAAAAAATAATCGCATTTGCTTTAGCCGCTGTTTTTGCTTTTTCTATGGCTGGTCCTGTTGCACAAGGTGCTACAATTGAGGAATTGAATGCTAGCATTCAAGCCATGTTTGATGAGATCGCCAAATTGCAACTGGCATTAACTACTGCTACTGGAGGAACTACCACTACTGGTCTTTGTATTTCAGAAGGTCTGAAATATGGAGTGACTAGT
>CAZYGB010000080.1:0-2231 GCA_964647525.1 uncultured Candidatus Saccharibacteria bacterium
CGTTTGTTTCGCTGATTCCATTAAAACAAGGATTGAAACACATTGCCTGAGTTCCAGTATGATTAGCTCTTGAACGGTTTGTTTCGCTGATTCCATTAAAACAAGGATTGAAACTTAAAAATAATCAATCCGTTCCGATGGCGAATATGTGTTTGTTTCGCTGATTCCATTAAAACAAGGATTGAAACTGGAAATATTCGATATTCGTTTTGACATGTCCTTTAGTTTGTTTCGCTGATTCCATTAAAACAAGGATTGAAACGAGTTGCTGCTTTCACAACTGATGTCGAAGCCACTGAGTTTGTTTCGCTGATTCCATTAAAACAAGGATTGAAACAAATTTCTTCGTGCCGTTAAACAAAATATGAAATACGGTTTGTTTCGCTGATTCCATTAAAACAAGGATTGAAACGGAAAAATCAGTCTCATAGAGAGCATTCACATATTGTTTGTTTCGCTGATTCCATTAAAACAAGGATTGAAACTTGCTGGAGGACAAATGAACAGCCAGAGATTCAAGATGTTTGTTTCGCTGATTCCATTAAAACAAGGATTGAAACAGGCAAGTGTAGTCCTTTCTGTCGCAAGGAATTTCTGTTTGTTTCGCTGATTCCATTAAATCAAGGATTGAAACTATCCAATGCATGGTATACCAAAATAAGCACAATTGTTTGTTTAGCTGATTCCATTAAATCAAGGATTGAAACCAATAGCGTCTATATCAAGATCGGGAGCGGGAGCGGTTTGTTTAGCTGATTCCATTAAATCAAGGATTGAAACCTACGTTGTAGTATTTTGAGTTTGACATTTTTGTCTCGTTTGTTTAGCTGATTCCATTAAATCAAGGATTGAAACGCGATAATGTTCAAAGAATGATAAAATATACTATCTGTTTGTTTAGCTGATTCCATTAAATCAAGGATTGAAACTTTTTTCTCCATGTGCACCAGAATGAGCTTAATAGTGTTTGTTTAGCTGATTCCATTAAATCAAGGATTGAAACTAACAAGCTTTCCACTTCTTTTCAGCTTCATCATCGGTTTGTTTAGCTGATTCCATTAAATCAAGGATTGAAACCTTTGACATTATAAGTGTGCTCTTTCAAAAATTCATGTTTGTTTAGCTGATTCCATTAAATCAAGGATTGAAACATACTGGTCAGGGTGATGTAGAGTGTTATGCGATGAGTTTGTTTAGCTGATTCCATTAAATCAAGGATTGAAACACGTGAGAATAGATACGAGTACATCATCTTCATCATGTTTGTTTAGCTGATTCCATTAAATCAAGGATTGAAACATAGGTTACTAATTAATATCTCGTTACATAGTTCGAGTTTGTTTAGCTGATTCCATTAAATCAAGGATTGAAACTTTCATAACACCTCTCTTTCTCTTTCGATTGCGCCGATGTTTGTTTAGCTGATTCCATTAAATCAAGGATTGAAACCAGGTGTTCGTCAAGCTCTTCGATTGAAGTGAGCTCGTTTGTTTAGCTGATTCCATTAAATCAAGGATTGAAACCTATTGCAATTTGCTCGAACATATTTGTCGGGAAGTGTTTGTTTAGCTGATTCCATTAAATCAAGGATTGAAACAAGTTTTCGTCAATAGAAATAGAGTGCTTATTGAGAGGTTTGTTTAGCTGATTCCATTAAATCAAGGATTGAAACCTCCTCAATATACACGTGCTGACGGCACGGTCGTTGGTTTGTTTAGCTGATTCCATTAAATCAAGGATTGAAACGTATGGCGTGTCAAGTAAAATCTTTAATAAAGTAAGAGTTTGTTTAGCTGATTCCATTAAATCAAGGATTGAAACCGCCTTGCATTCTATGTCATAAATATGGAGTGAAAGTTTGTTTAGCTGATTCCATTAAATCAAGGATTGAAACCGTCTGCGTCGAGTTTCTTCGCTGGTGCTTCACGGGTTTGTTTAGCTGATTCCATTAAATCAAGGATTGAAACGAAAATATAACTATCCAATACCAGCATTTATTAAAGAGTTTGTTTAGCTGATTCCATTAAATCAAGGATTGAAACTTGTATGTACTCGTGTTGTTTATTGTATGTACTCGTGTTTGTTTAGCTGATTCCATTAAAACAAGGATTGAAACAAAGTGCCCTAATTTATATAAATCCGTCTTATCACCGTTTGTTTAGCTGATTCCATTAAATCAAGGATTGAAACATTCCACCTGCATGTCTCCAAATCCTGTGGCGGTTTTGTTT
>CAZYGB010000081.1:0-2210 GCA_964647525.1 uncultured Candidatus Saccharibacteria bacterium
CGCTTTTTCAAATTCCTTTTCTACATCAAAATCATCTACTGTTTCTAATCCGAATATGTTATCTAACTCGCTTTCATCAAATCCGATTTCTTTTAGTAATTCTTCATCGAAGTTAGCCAGCTCATCGAAGTTCCACTCTCCAAGATTCTTATTGCTTCTCAGATTATATTCTTCAAACTCTTTCGGTGTTAGTTTTCTGCTCGGTACTCTGACATCCACAACTTCCTTTCCTCTTCCTAATATCTGAAGGATTTTTAATCTTTGGTGTCCTGCTATAATTTTGTTATCAGTATTGATAGCCGGTATCTCAACTAAATTGAATTTCTGCAAACTTCTCTGCAGATCTTCTTTTTGCTTGTCTGTCATCTGACGGGGATTCCTCTCATAAGGAATAAGATCATCTACTTTCCTCTTTTCATTTTTCCAAAATAATTTCTCCATAGTCTTTTAAAACCAAGAACTAAAACGACGTAGATTCTCTGCCACCATTTTAGCTCTCCAATTATTTTTCCTCTTTTAATTTTTTCTTCCGCCCACCGTTTCTGAATTCGTTTTAGCATTCTTGTCCTGTAATATTCTGACCATTGGCCAGTATTCTTAAGATAAAGAAATCTCTTCTTTCTCTCCCTTTTATATTCTCCTCTCTCTTTTTGAATTGCCTTTTTTTTATCCATTTTCTTTTGGAGGTTCCCATACCCATTTTGCCAATTCCTCTTTCCCTGTGGGTTCTCCCTCTATGATTTGAGTTGTGACCTTTAGTCTTGCCGAGAGGAGTAAATAATCCCTCTTGACTTCAACTATTCTATCTTTTACGGTCCTCTCTATAACTACAGGAGGCATTCCCGGTGTCGACGGCTCTACCTTCGGCTCCAACTTTAACTCCGGCGACAATGTCTTAAGAGCTTTTAATAAACTCTCATTTCTAATTGTTGCCAAATAAAAGTTTGAGTATTCGTCTAATAGTATCTTAAGTCTGTTTGTCATCTTTTGTATTTAAGAATTAACTCTTTGACGACTTTTAATGCTTGCTTATTCTCTCTTAATTTCTTCTCAATCTTTTTTATCACTTTCTCTTTCTCTACCTTGTCGGGTTCGAAGAATGAATTAATTTGTTTTTCCGTCATTCTACTAAATCGTACTTTATCTATCATTCCAGCAACTATTTCGTCTAAGAAATAATCATGCCAACCCTCTAATGCGCCTATTATATTTTTCATAGAATTAGTAGAAGCAGGGAGGCTCTTTTGCAACTGCTCCAGAGCCACCCCATTATTTCTAAATTTTAGGTAGATCTAATGGATCTGCTTCTTCCGCTTTCCTCTTGTCCGGAACATTCAATTTGACATTAATCCTTGACTTACTCTTTGCTCCTATTGCTGACATTATGGTCCTTAATGCTCCAACGTTCTTACCCTGCTTTCCAATAATCATTCCTGCATCTCCATCCGCAACTTCAACCGACAAGAGAACTCCCATCTCATCTACCGTTCTTGTTACTTTAACCTCGTCTGGGTTTGAAACAAGCGCTTTGAGAATGATCTCTAATAGCTCTTTTCCAATATATTTGTCCATGATTGGTTTCTTTAAATTTGTTTTCTCTCGACCTTTATTGACTTATCCTTTCTTCTATGGTGTAACATAACACTTTTTCATTCGTCTTAATAATAAGAGAACTGAGTTCTGAAGTTAAAACAAAACATTCTTTTGTGCCACCTGACCGGTGGCTTTTTATTTATTTTAAATCTTTCACTACTTGATTTATTGCATCTCTTAACCTTACCAACTTCCATTTCATATCTCTGTCAGGTTCTTTCATCTTCGGTTCCTGATTCTTTTTTAATAATTGCAAAAATTGATACAAGTCAATCATTACATAAACATCCGGACTAGTTTCGGAAGTTCTAAAATCACGAAATATTAACGCCCACTTCTCACTATTAAAGTTCCCTACCTCTGCCTGCCCCTTTGCTTGGTCCACCCATCTATTAATATCGTACTTGTCTTGATTCTTACATTCTATCATAAAATCTAAATTATTAAACAGATCTCCTTTTATCTTTCCACTCCCACTTCCCGGAGTTCTTACTGATATTCCTAAACCCTCTGCTTCTATTTCTTGAGATATGTATTTTTCAAAACGCTTTCCTTTATTTTGTGCTGATCTTGGTTTCATATTTTTATTTAATTTTGTTTCGGCAGGAGCATAGATT
>CAZYGB010000082.1:0-2183 GCA_964647525.1 uncultured Candidatus Saccharibacteria bacterium
TGATTCCGGAGAATCATCCATAATCAATTCCACTCCCGTCAATTGCTCGAAATGATGAATGTTTCTTCCTTCCCGGCCAATAATTTTCCCCTTTACTCCTTCAGAAGGCAATGTTACCACTGTGGTAGTAAGTTCACTTACATTAGAACGAGCATATTTCTGAATAACATCAGCCATTATCTCTCTCGTTCTCCGCTCAATAGATTCTCTCTTGGTTACCTCTAATTTACGAAGTTGTTCCAGAATTTCTGCTTTGTATTCCTCTTCAGCCATCTTAAGAACCCTTTCTTTTGCCTCTGCTAAAGAAAGATGGGTAATTTCCTCCAGTCTTTTTATCTCTTGTTCCTGAAGGGACTCAATATCAGTTCTGATCCCTTGAATCTTTTGGGTAATCTCCTCATTGTCTTTCTCTTTTTGATCCAGCGTTATCTGCCGTTTATCTAAGAAATCTTCCCTTTGAAGCAATCTTTCCTCCATTTTGGTTAACTGATCTTTGTATTTCCTTCCTTTTTCTTCGGCCTCTTGAACAATTTTCTCTGCTTTTTGCTTGGCTTCTATTACCAGTTTTTTTGCCTCTTCATGGACTTTTTCCAATCTGACCTTTAATTTTGCTTCAATCGAATCTGATTGTCTCTGAGCAATCTTCTGGCGAATAACATAGCCTCCTGCCAGCCCTATCACCAGAAAAACAACCATCTTCAGTGCGGATATATAAAATAATTCCATATTTTTTATTATGGCGTAATTTTCCCAGGATCTATTCTAATTTGGTCCCCTATTTGTTTTCACCCTCTCCAAACAAAAGACTTCCTTTCGTAGACTGAAGAGAGTTAGAGTTCCCAAAAATAAGTTTTAGAAAATAAATACCTTTAATAGTCACTGAAGAATAATCACGCCTTACTTTAAATTAAACAGACCAATCAAACTTTCCTACCTAGTATAGCAAGTAATATATTTTTTGTCAAAACCTTATAGACAGCCATAGAAATTACAGATATAATTAAAGTGTAATGAATCTATATGACCTCTTCATCTAAAATTTGTTTAGTTATCTTGGACGGCTGGGGAATAGGAAGGAATGACTTTTCTAATCCCATCCACAAAGCCCAGACACCTTTTCTAGATAAAATAAAACAACATTATCCCCTTCTTAGCTTACAGGCTTCTGGAATTAGTGTTGGGCTTCCTTATGATACCCCGGGAAATAGTGAGGTGGGTCATCTTACTATTGGTACAGGACAAATTTTATACCAATATTCCGTTCGCATCTCCCAAAGCATTAAAGATAAAAGTTTCTTTCAAAATCCTGTTCTTAAAGAAACGTGTCAACACACAAAAGATAATAATAGTACCCTTCATCTTATAGGGCTTCTGAGTGACAGTGTAGTTCATAGTTCTTTAGAACATCTCCGGGCTCTTCTCGATCTTGCAGTTACTTCAGGTGTCAACAAAATTAACCTCCACTTATTTCTCGATGGACAAGATTCTTCCCCTCAGAGCGGAAAAATATTATTAGAGGAACTACAAGAGAAACTACAGAAAATAGGCAGAGGAAAAATCGTCAGTCTGTGTGGTCGTTTCTATGCGATGGATAATAACGGTCATTTTAACCGTACTGCTCGTTGTTATGAGAATCTCGTGCAGGCCAGCACTAAAATTGCTCCTGATCCCATCATCTATCTTCAATCGTCCTATGCCCAAGATGTTAATGACGAATTTATTGTCCCTACCCATATCGCACCGTCCAATGATCCAGAATCTTTAGGTATAATTAAAGATAATGATGCTGTTCTTTTCTTTAATTTTAAAGGGGAGAAAATGCAACAATTAGGAGAAGCTTTTGCTGATCCTGATTTTAAACAATTTCCTGTCAAAAAATTCAAAAATCTAAAAATTACTACCCTTACTTTGTATAAAGAAACCTTTCCCTTTGCGGTTGCCTTCCCCCCTCAAAAAATTAATACTTCTCTTTCCCAAATACTGTCCCAAAAAGGAAAGAGACAGTTCCATTTGGCAGAAGCAGAAAGAACTAGTCATATAACATACTTCTTTAATGGATTAAGAGATAAACCGTTCCCGGGAGAACACTGGGTTATTGTCCCCGCCCTGCAAACATTACACTTAGAAGATTACCCTCAATTAAATGCCTCGGCCATTACTACTCGTCTGGCCCAAGCTGTTGA
>CAZYGB010000083.1:0-2126 GCA_964647525.1 uncultured Candidatus Saccharibacteria bacterium
GAAGATATCATTGGTAAGGGAAAATTATTAAGGGAGGTTATTAAATCTGATAAATTGCCCTCTATGATTCTATGGGGTCCTCCCGGTAGCGGTAAGACCACTTTGGCGTATATTATTGCCAAACAGACGAAATCGCAGTTTAAGAGAATGAGCGCTGTCAATAGTGGGTTAAAGGATTTACGCCTGGTAGTAAAAGAAGCAGAAGAAAACACTAGATTAGGACAGAAGACAATCTTGTTTATTGACGAAATTCATCGCTGGAATAAAGCCCAACAGGATGCTCTTCTTCCTTATGTAGAAAAAGGAATGATAACACTAATTGGAGCTACAACAGAGAACCCCAGTTTTGAAGTGCGGGGTTCTTTGCTTTCTCGCTGTCGAGTATTTGTTTTAAAACAGTTAACTTCTGAACATATCGTTAAAATTCTCCAGCATGCCTTGAAAGATAAAGAAAAAGGATTAGGAAGCTTAGGGTTAAAGATAGATCAGGATACCATTAAATTAATTTCCCAGATGAGCAATGGGGATGCCCGGATAGCCTTGAATATCTTGGAATATGCCAGTTCTGTCTCTCAGGATATTACCCCTGATTTAATAAAAGAAGCTTTCCAGAAATCCAGCCTTTTATATGACAAAGACGGAGAGGAACATTACAATATTATTTCTGCTCTTCATAAGTCGATTCGCGGTTCTGATGCTGATGCTGCCCTTTATTGGTTGGGGAGAATGCTGGAAGCAGGGGAGGATCCTTTATATATTGCCCGGCGTTTAGTGCGTTTTGCTTCCGAAGATGTCGGTTTGGCTAATTCCCGAGCTCTGGAACAGGCAGTAGCCGCTTATCAAGCTTGTCATTTTATCGGGATGCCGGAATGTAATGTTATTCTTGCTCAGGTAGTAGTCTATTTGGCCAAGTGTAAAAAATCTAATGCTCTCTATAAAGCATACACAAAGGTTCAGGAAGATATTGAAGGGTATAAAAACTTACCGGTACCATTGCACTTGCGCAATGCTCCCACCAAGTTGATGAAAAAATTAGGATATGGTAAAGATTATAAATATAGTCCGGATTACAACTACCAAGAACAACAAGAATATTTACCTCCGGAATTAAAAGGAAGAAAATATCTTGATGATAAATAATTAACAATATTTGAATATGGCTGTTTCATTTGATCCCCATTCTTCAGAACCATTTTTACTTAGTCGTTCTAAAATTGATTTGTTTCTTTCTTGCCCTCGCTGTTTTTATTTAGATCGCCGTTTAGATATTCCTCGTCCTCCCGGTTTCCCTTTTTCTTTGAATCTAGCTGTCGACACTTTATTAAAGAAGGAATTTGATATTAGCCGGGCTAAGAAGAAAAGTCATCCTCTGATGGAAAAATATCATATTGATGCCATCCCTTTTCAGACGGATCAGATAGACGAATGGAGGGATAATTGGCATGGAATACGCTATCGTCACCAACCCACTAATTTTATTGTCTTTGGGGCTCTGGATGATGTATGGCAAAACAAAGAGGGGGAATTAATAGTAGTAGACTATAAAGCTACCAGTACCATAAAAAAAATTGATTTAGACGATGGTCAGTCCTATCATGAGAGCTACAAAAGACAAGTGGAAGTATACCAGTGGCTGTTGCGCAAGAATGGGCATAAGGTTTCTAATACGGCCTACTTTGTTTACTGTAACGGAAGGAAGGATGAGAAAGCTTTTGATGGTAAGTTAGAATTCGACATTCAGATTATCCCTCATCAGGGAGATGATCAATGGATAGAACCAACATTATTAAAAATGAAAGAATGTTTAATGAGTAATACTATTCCCAAGGCTAATCCTGAATGCCCCTATTGCAAATATCGCAAAGAAGCAGGGGAAAAGGAATTTCCTTCTAAAAACAAGGAACAATTCCAATTAAACCTAAATTAATTAGAATATATGTTAAAATTTAATCTTCCTCTAGAGGGAAATAAAAAACTGGCCCAGGTAATGGAAAATGTGCAGAAGGATGAAGAACTGAAAACATTATTAGAAATGTCTAATGTGACTGCTGTTAATCGTATGGGAATTAATGATCATGGATCTGTTCATGTGAAAATTGTTGCTAATTCTTCTCTTCTGATCTTAA
>CAZYGB010000084.1:0-2059 GCA_964647525.1 uncultured Candidatus Saccharibacteria bacterium
TTTATCAGGAATAGCCATTTTAGCCTTATCTCTTCTCCTCATTTCCTATGGGCTTTTCACGGGCTGGCCGCACCGGTGTGTTTTTCTGAAACGATATTTTCCTAAAAAGAAATTCCCTGTACTTATAGGCTTTTTCACTGGTTTTCATGTGTGCCCACCATTTCTTCTGGCCATGACGTATAGTTTGAATCTCGGTCATCCTCTCAAGGGAATTCTTTTTTTCCTGGGATTCTTTATAGCCACCACTGTATTTCTTTTTCCATTTCTCTTCCTTAGCTCTTTTTCCAAATATGAACCGCTTCGCTGGATTGCTCAAATGTTTGCTATTGTTAGTGGAACCTTATTTTTCTTTATAGGATTACATAGTTTTTTTTATTGAAGAGAATATGGAGGTTAAAAAATGGAAAATCAAAAAAGATTTTTTGAAAGGAAAGATTTTAAATCACCAATAGTGTTGGGTTTTATTGCAATATACATTTTTGCGGTTGTGTTGGTTTTCTTAAATGAACCAAAAAATGCATTGCCTTATATGGGTTTAAGCATTGGTCTTTTATTTCTTTGCTGGCTGATAATTGATCTAACAAAAAAGATAACAATTCAGGATATTAAAATTAAAAAGCCCGGACTCGAACTTATTGTTGGGATTCTGTTTCTTATTATCTTGGATTATCTCCCACTCCTAAAAATTGATTTTGGTGGTAAATGGCCTATTGGATTTATTTTAGAGAAAACAATAATATGGTTAGGTTTACCTTTTTTATTTTTGAAGATTCGAAAGAATTCACTGGCATCTATGGGTCTTACAAGCAAAGACTGGAAGAAGAATCTTTGGATTGGTTTTATTATTTTTCTGGCATTGGCTATTCCAAATGCTTTTTTTGTTGGTAATACAGGTGGTGAAATTCTTAGTGGAAAATATAGTGCTCCGCAGGTTGGAATCGGACTATTTTCATCGTTTATTTATTTTTTCCTGATGTCAGGTTTTTCCGAAGAATTTTTACTTAGAGCATTCATACAGACAAGGATTTCATATTTACTAAGATCAAGTGTTAGCGGAGTTTTAATTACTTCATTTATTTTTGGCTTGATCCATATTCAGGGTATTATGCAATGGTATCCTGGGACAACAATCACAGAAGCTTTTTGCAGAGCATTCTTCTTGCAGACATTTATTGGAATTATGTTTGGAGTACTCTGGGAAAGAACAAGAAATTTGATCCCCTGTGTATTTGTTCACTCAGGAGTGGACGGTTTGAATAATTTGTTTTATATTATTTCTAAACTTGGTATTTAATTACTAGGCTTAAAATATATATATCATGTGCTAAATAATACTAAAAGAAGCAAATTATATAAATATAGACATTGCTGATTGATTCAGACATGCACCCCACCATATATACCAGCGGCAACTTCAAGGGAAAGGAATGAATTTGGAGAACTCATGGTCGGACATTCTCTTGCATCGGGAATAAGATTTTATTATTAGAAAATATGAAAATTACTGTGAAGTTTTTTGATCATTAGGAATCTTCTTAATAGGATGCTTGACAGGTTGAGGCAAATTATTGGTAAATGGTAAATGGAGTGAAATTTGAAACAATTTTTCAGATGGCTGGTCAAAAGCTTTCTCTTTGGTTTAGCTCTCGGTCTCGTAATAACCGCCTTTAGTGGGCAATTAGTACTGACCTGCGCTATTACCATAATCTTTACATTCTTTGTCTGGGGTTCTGAAGAGTTAGTTCATCACGTGTTTATCTCCCGATTAAAAACCACCTCAGTCCAGAAGTTGCTTGTGCGCGATCTCAGCCTTAGCTGGCTTGTTGCTTTCCTGGCTGCGATAGCGGCTATACTACTGATAAAGCTTTTGTTCGGGATTTCTTTCCTCCCTTCTTCAACTGATGGGTTTGCTAATTTCTTTTTTGTCATGTTGATTAGTCTTTCTGCCACTACCATCATTGTCAGTATTGATTATGCCGCCAATTATTATGAAGAAGCTCAAAAAAGAATCATTAAGGAAAAAGAGGCTAAAGCGGCAGCTATCAAAGCAGAGCTCAAA
>CAZYGB010000085.1:0-2004 GCA_964647525.1 uncultured Candidatus Saccharibacteria bacterium
CTGAGGCGGCAAGTCCATGGGACTTTGAGACTAGCAACGCTTACGCAACTGTTACCAGCATTATAATGACAACCAGAACGGGCACGGGAGCGGGCGATACTATGGATATTGGCATTACTGACGTTCTCGGGCTATCCAATGTCATCTATGAGACAGGAGACGTTTACAAGATTAAAAAGAATGCTGCCAATGCGGTAGTTGCTGGAGCGCAGGTAAATGCCACATACGATACTTATGATATGTCAGTTATAACTTTAGCAGCAACCGACGACTTCACAATTTGGTATAGAAGCAATCTCAATATAATAAGTTAGGAGTAATAATGATTGGAATGTTGGCTATAGATTATAGGGAAAGGGAAAGAGGCTAGGGCTATGGGCTGCCCTTGCAGTTGTTGGGTCGTTGCTTCTTACATCTACAGGAATAAGTATCAATGCAATTAAGAGGTAAAACAAAAAATGGATATAGAATCAATAAATACCCAGAGTAACTTTAGAAGATTGTTGTTTGGAATAATGGCTTTTTCCCTGATTAGTTTCTATGTTCTGTTTCCACTTACTGGATTTGCAGACGCTTTAGGTGGGCTCATTTCAGAAAAGTTAGTTGATAGAAACGGAATTGCAAATTCATCTCTTTTAATAGAACGGACGGGAGTCGGCAATCCAGCATTAGATATTGGTATGGCTCCAGCACTTTCTACGCAAGATGCTACCAATGCCCACATGAATGGAGGAACTTATGCTACCCTGAATGGAAATGTGTCAGACCTAAATGGATTCCCAGGTGCTACAGTTTGGTTTGAATGGGGCTATGACACAAACTATGGAAATACTGTCGGAACTCAAAGTGTAGCTGCAACTGGAGACTATTCAACTACGCTAAATAATTATGACCCTGCACAAATAGTACACTTTAGATTTGCAAGTGAGGCTGATGGCACAACTTATGGAGATGATAAAAGTTTCCAATCTTCTGGTAGTACCTCTAACGCATATAATCTAGCTACTATATTACCTATTATATTTATAACTATAGTTATTCTTGCTGTAGTTGGTTCTGTAATGACAGGAGAATTTACCATAGCTGCATTATTAGCAATAGCAATAGGGATTATAGTAGGTATAGTAGGATTAGCACCTATACAAGCTGCATTACGAGCATTGTGGGGAGGATAATCGGAACGGACGGATAATGAAAAGATTAAATAGAGTTCTTACATTTTCTCTACTAGCAATGTTCCTTATGCCTTTGCTAGTTACAGGAGTACCTGCAAGTGCAGATATTCCTGATTGGACTATTGACGGGAATACTGTTTACATTGATGATGCTAATGTTTATTTAGCTGCTACCCCTCATACATTATCAGGCTCAGGTTGGGTTGAATTTGAACTCCTGTCAAAGAACTATGAAGGAGAAATTGATGCTGTGTGGGGGTTCAATGGCATAGAAGGTGTTGTACCAAGTCAACCACAGGTCTGGGCGGAGAATGTGGCTCATGCCAATACCAGAATGGTTGAAGTAGAAAAATCAGACTTTCTTACTGTAACAGGTATTACTGACTTTGTTAAGTTAGATTGGGCTACCTTTGAGGGTACGCCTGACATTGGGAATAGAAATAATATTTACTTGTACCAGGTAACAGGAATATTCCCTTGGGAAATGGAGTCCCCAGTTGCTGAAACAAAAACTGTTGCTTTTACTACTCATAGTAAAATAGGAGACATTGCAACTGTATATTATAATTATGATAGCCGAGAAGTTGAAACCTATTATGAGTATTATGATGACTGGAGAGACTTTAATGTAGGGACTTTTACTACTATACACAGAGAGTATAAGGGTTGCGATGACTGGCGGTTTACGAGCCTTGATGCTGGTATAGAAAAGAATAAATTATACAGGGTTAGATGTTGGGTAGAAGTGCCGTTCAGGGGTACTGAGAGAGTTAGCGGCAAGTATATTTGGGCAGTTAAGCCTCATAGCGAAAGTCTAGAATCTGCTATT
>CAZYGB010000086.1:0-1987 GCA_964647525.1 uncultured Candidatus Saccharibacteria bacterium
ACCAAACAAGAAGATTCTCAAGGATTTAATAAACTATCTTCTGATGCTAATGCTGGGGCTAAAATTGGCAAAAATGCAAGAAAAGAAATTGAATCTAGATTGGGTAAAAGCGTAGTTAGTAAAGAAAATTATTTAAACAACCTCCCCAAGCGCAAAGACAAAAACGTAGCTTATATTCCCGTTTCCAATGGCTGCAATAACTACTGTGCCTACTGCGTTGTTCCATTCACTCGGGGGCCTTTGATCTGTTATGACCATAGAAAAATAATTAAAGAAGCAAAGCAAGCAACCAAAAACGGATTCGGAGAAATCTGGCTCCTGGGGCAAAATGTGAACGACTATACTTCCCCTATTGATTCTTCAATTAATTTTGCCAAGCTTTTGTGGAAAATATCCAAAATTCCCGGTAATTTTCATATCAGGATTATGTCTCCAAATCCCAAGAATTTTTCCGACGAACTAATTGATGTGATGGCTAATTCTCCTAAAATAGCCAAGTATCTAAATCTTCCGGTACAGTCTGGCGACAATAAGATTTTAAAGGCAATGAACCGCCCTTATACTGCGGAGAAATATAAACAATTGGTAAAAAAAATTAAGAAAAAGATACCAAACATCAATCTTTCCACTGATGTAATAGTCGGCTTTCCAGGAGAAACAAAAAAACAGTTTGAAAATACCGTTAAGCTGTTTAAGGAAATTACTTTCAATATAGCTTACATATCAAAATACTCTCCGAGGCCAGGGACTGCAGCTTTTAAAATGCAGGATAATGTTTCCTGGGAAGAGAAAAAAAGAAGAGAAAGATGTCTGATGAACATTGTTCATCATGATGCCTCGTAAAACTCGCATGTCTAAAAAAATTATTACAATCTTAGGACCAACAGGTTCCGGCAAATCAGAGATAGCTACTAATTTGGCCAAACGTTTTAATGGCGAAGTAATTTCGGCAGACTCCAGACAAGTTTATAAAGGAATGGATATTGGAACCGGAAAGATTTTAAAAAAAGAGATGAAGGGTATCCCCCATCATCTTTTAAATGTTGTTTCGCCTAAAAAGAAATTTAATGTTGTTCAATACAGAAAATTGGCCATGAAAGCGATAGAAAAGATTTTTAAAAAAGGCAAGGTCCCTATTATTTGCGGAGGAACCGGTTTCTACATTCAAGCAGTAATAGATGGGATTATAATGCCCTTGGTCAATCCTGATTATCGGTTGAGGTCTCGCCTCAATCAATTAACAACCGTGGAGTTGTTTAAAAAATTAAAGGAATTGGATCCTAAAAGAGCGAAAACTATTGATAGAAATAACAGGAGAAGACTGATAAGGGCTTTGGAAATTGTAATGAAAACCAAAAAGCCGGTTCCAGAATTAAAGAAAAACTCTCTATCTTATCCGGTTTTAATGATTGGAACAAGGCCAAAAGAAAAGAATGTAATAATAAAAAGAATTAATAAAATGATCAAGCAGGGATTAGAGAAAGAAGTTAAAAATCTAGTTAAACAATACGGCTGGACTACAGATTTGCAGACTATCGGCTACCAAGAATGGAAGGAATATTTTGAAAATAAAATTAGCAAAAATAAAGTTAGGGACTTGATAATTCTCCATACGAAACAATATGCCAAACGCCAGATGACTTGGTTTAAGCGTGATGAAAGAATTCACTGGATTAAAAACTACAAAGAAGCTAAAAAGACAGTAAAAGGGTTTCTATAAACAAGTTAAGGGGAGAAAACTGTAACAGTCTTCTCCCCTTTGCCTTAATCCAAAGAGATCACAATAGATCCCTCTTCAAAAAGGCCCCTCGGATCGTGCTCTAAGAGCAACAATCCGTGAATCCATTCTTCTTTTATCTCCAGAATGGATTTCTTCTTTTTGAAGAGCCCTATCTTCATCCCTACCCCCTTTTAGGATTTTCCTGATTATTTGATTCGACAGATTTTTCAACTCTTCACTACCTAATTCTGTAAGAGCGACAAAGAA
>CAZYGB010000087.1:0-1982 GCA_964647525.1 uncultured Candidatus Saccharibacteria bacterium
AGCATCTATTATTTTCCACTTAGAACTATGGGGAGACAATGCTATATCCAGATCTTTGGCTTTCTTTTCCCATTCCTTCAGGGAACTTTGAAAATTTAACTTCGTTTTTTCCTCCAAAAACTTTTCTAAACTGATCACTGCCCATTCTTTTTTCAATAAAAGATTGGCATTAGGAAGATCTTTCTGGAATTCTTTCGCAATAGCCTGAAACAAATCTTTAATCAGTGTCATTAAATCATCCCTTGTTTTATAGGCACTGTAGAGCTCCAGCATTGTAAATTCCGGATTGTGCTCCCTGTCTACCCCCTCATTGCGAAAACATTTTCCTATCTCATAAATCTTTTCAAATCCCCCTATTAAAAGTCTCTTGAGATATAATTCTGGGGCTATCCTTAAATAGAGTTTAAGTTTTAAAGTATTAAGATGGGTATCGAAAGGACAAGCCATTGCTCCTCCGTACACTGTTTGCAAAATTGGAGTCTCCACCTCCAGATAACCTTCTTGCTTTAACCAATTTCTGATTGAGGAAATGATTTTACTCCGTAAAACAAATCTTTGTTTCACCTCCTTGTTCTCCAGCAAATCAAGATAGCGGCGCCGGAACCTCTCTTCAGTGTCTTCCAGCCCATACCATGAGCTGGGCAAGGGACGAATACTTTTAGCAAGAATTTTGAATTCCTGTCCCATTAATGATTTCTCCCCTCTTTCCGTTTCAAAGAGAAATCCCTTTATCTCCAAAAAGTCACCTAGATCCAGAAACTCAATCAAAAACTTAATTTTATCTTCTTTCAGGAGATCTTTTTTAAATACTATTTGAATTTTAGCACTGGCATCCTGAAGATCAGCAAAGATAACCCCTCCGTGTTCCCGAATGGCTCTTATTCTCCCGGCCAATATGATTATTTTTTTACTATGAGACCAAGCAGAAAAATTATTCAATGCTTCTTCCGCAGAAAAATCTCTGGCTGTTTTCTCTGGATAGGGATCAATGCCTAATTTTCCCAGCTTACTAATTTTCTTTATTCTTTCTTTGATAATATCAGATAGCATAAAAGGGTTATAAAATTTAGCTTATCTTTAGTATCTTATATTTTACCTCGCCGACGGGGGTCTTGGCAAGAATAACATCTCCTTCCTCACGCCCTAGAAAGGCCCTCCCTAAAGGAGACTCATTGGAAATCCTCCCCTCTAAAGGTTGAGCCTCCGTAAAACCAACAATATGAAAAATTTTCTCCTGATGGGATTTTGCTAAATTAACCACCGTTACACAAGATCCCATGTTAACCCTTCCGTTATTACTGCCTTTGTGAATAATGGAAGCAGACCTCAATAGATCTTCTATTTCCCTAATTCGAGTCTCTAATCTTATTTGTGCATTTTTAGCCTCCAGATAGGCAGCATTTTCTGATAAATCCCCCAATCCTTTTGCTTCCTGGAGGGCTTCTATAACTTCCTTTCTTTTCTCGGTTGTCAGAAATTTAAATTCCTCTTTTAATTTTTTATAAGCTTCCAGGGTAAGATATGGTCTAGACATTGTTAAATATTATTTATTATTTCTTTATTATCTTGCATCCTGTTTTCCCAATACCAATTTAAAACTTCCTCCACTACTGGCAATGTTACTACATTCCCCTCGGGAGGATCCTCTGCCAGAACCACCAGCACAATTTCCGGATCTTCATAGGGGGCATAAGCAGCAAAGATAGCATGATAACCTATTTTCCCTTTATAAACAAATTTAGGGGAGCCACTTTTTCCAGCTAAAGACAAAGGAAGAGACGACAAGCTTTTAGCCGTGCCTTCGGTAATAACATCCCTCATCCCCTCCTGAATAATTTTCAGATTTTGGGGTTGTACCTTAAGACGTAATAATTCCTCTGGATTTTCTGTTTTTAAAAAATGAGGCTTCATCAAGACTCCGTCATTGGCAATAGTAGATATATAAGCAGCCATTTCCAACGGTGTCAAGCTTAATCCCCCTT
>CAZYGB010000088.1:0-1981 GCA_964647525.1 uncultured Candidatus Saccharibacteria bacterium
AATTTTGTTATCACTTATCAGAATAATTATTCTTCTTCGTTGCGTAATTTGGTAGTTACCACCAAATTTATTGGGGATGTTTTTGATTTTTCTACTTTAAAACTTTCCCAAGGAACCTATTCTTCTCAACTGGACACAATCACCTGGACAGGAGCTCATGTCCCTCAGTTGTATGTATTGAATCCTGGAGAGCAGGGAATACTTAATTTTTCTATTAAGCTGAAAAAAGATTGGCCCATGGAAAGTCTGGCTCAGAAGAATATTATTATGGAGGTCAGAACTAATATCGAAAGTTCTAATATTCCCGAGCAGATGGAAATTAAAGAAATTCCCCGGGGGGCAACTATTAATAGCATCAAGTTGAATAGTAAGGTAGATTTGATTACAGAAGACTATTTTCGAGATGCTGCTTCTCGTCTAGTCAATACAGGTAGTCTACCTTTAAGCGTTAATAGGTCCACTGACTTTACCATCCATTGGATAATGAAAAATAGTTTCAATGCCCTGAAAAATGTTACTGTCATGACCACTCTTCCCGTAGGGGTAGAATTTACCGGCAAGGTAGCAGGGAACTATGGAGTTAATCCTCCTTCCTATAATGCCCAAAATCGGGTGGTTTCTTGGGAGATTCCTCTTGTTCCAGCCGGGTCTGGCGTTATTGCCAGAGCTTATGAGGCCATCTTTCAAATTAGAGTCACTCCCTCTTCCTCTCAGTTACATCAGACTATTGAATTAATTGGAGAGACAGAACTCCAAGGAGAAGACGCTTTCACTATGGAAGAAATTAATCTTAGTTATCCAGATTTAAAGTCAAATCGATTTACTGATAAAACACTATTTCCTGGTGCAGGAATAGTAGGACCATAAAAATATTAATGGCTGATTATTCAAAAAACAAGGCTGCTTTAATGGATAAAATCGTTTCCCTATGTAAAAGGAGAGGATTTGTTTTCCCCAATTCTGAGATTTATGGAGGGCTGGCCAATACTTGGGATTTCGGTCCTTTGGGGGTTGAGCTTAAAAATAATATTAAAAAAGCTTGGTGGCAAAAAATAGTGAAAGAGAGAGAAGAAGTGGTAGGAGTAGATACCGCTGTTATTATGAATTCCCAGGTATGGAAAGCCTCTGGCCACTTAAAGGGATTTACAGAATTATTGCAAGAGTGTAAGTCTTGTCATACCCGCTTTAGAAAAGATTATTTAGAGGAAGGAAAATATGGAGAGATTATTCGCAAAAAAGGGAAACTTTGCTGTCCTTTATGTGGTGGAGAATTAACGTCTGAGAAACAGTTTAATTTGATGTTCAAAACCTTCTTTGGTCCTGTAGAAGATCAGTCTCATGTTGTTTACCTACGTCCCGAAACAGCTCAAGGAATATTTGTTAATTTCAAGAATATTTTAAACAGTTCTCGGAAAAAAATTCCTTTTGGAATAGCTCAAATAGGAAAAAGTTTTCGTAATGAAATAACACCTGGTAATTTCATTTTTCGCTTAAGAGAGTTTGAACAGATGGAACTGGAATATTTTGTTTCTCCCCAGGAAGATGAAAAATGGTATCAATATTGGCTCCAGGAAAGGCTGCAGTGGTATCTTGACCTGGGAATGAAAAAAGATACCATTCGTCTCCATCCCCATAAAAAGGAGGATTTGGCTCATTATGCCAAAGCGTGTACAGATGTGGAGTATAACTTTCCTTTTGCTCTTTCTCCGAAAGGTGAAGGATGGGATGAATTAGAGGGGATTGCCAATCGTACTGACTATGATTTAAAAAATCATCAGAAATATTCTGGACAAGATATGTCTTACTTTGATGAAAAAACAAAGAAAAATTATTTTCCTTTTGTTATTGAACCTTCTCAGGGGGTAGAAAGAACAGCCCTGGCCTTCCTTCTTGATGCTTATGATGAGGAAGAGACACCCCAGGGGCCAAGAGTAGTTTTACATCTCCATCCGTTACTGTCTCCAATAAAAATAGCTGTTCT
>CAZYGB010000089.1:0-1974 GCA_964647525.1 uncultured Candidatus Saccharibacteria bacterium
GTTTTCATATTTTTATTATATCACTCGTTCTCTCTTTAGAAAAGCCAAAATTCGTGATAGAATACCGTTGAATATGAAACTGCAAGTTCTTAGCGAGAATCTTCAGGAAACAGAAAAGATAGCTTCCTTTTTTGTGAAATATATTATTGATTGTCCTGCTCGGGGTAGAAAAAAAGGGTTAGTTATTTCCTTAGAGGGGGATTTGGGGGCAGGAAAAACAGAATTCGTAAAGGGAATAGGGAAAGCTTTGCAGGTTAAAGAAAATATCTTTAGCCCCACTTATCTCTTAATGAAAAGTTTTCCTTTGCAGAATTCCTGTTTTCAATTTCTCTGGCATTTAGACTGTTACCGTTTAGAGAAAGAAGAAGAAGCGAAGGTTCTTGACCTGGAAGAACTTTTTTCTGATCCTGCCAATTTAATTTTTGTTGAGTGGGGGGATAAAATAAAAAATCTTTTGCCGTCCTCCTGTTGGACAATACATTTTTTAATAAAAAAAGAAAACACTAGATTAATAATCTTTGAAATTCCTTAAATGAAAAAATTAGTACTTATTGATGGTCATGCCTTGGTGCACCGTTCTTATCATGCCCTTCCTCCCTTGGTTTCTCCGGAAGGGGTCTTGGTAAATGGGGTGTATGGTTTTATGTTGGTATTTCTGAAAATGCTACGGGAATTGCAACCAGACTATATTGTGGCTACCTTTGATGTGGCTGTCCCTACTTTGCGTTCCCAAGAATACAAGGAGTATAAGGCGGGCCGGCGAAAAATGCCTGATAATTTCTACGAACAAATTCAAATAGTACATCAATTACTTCAAGCTTTTTCTATTCCCATTTTTGAAAAAGACGGCTATGAGGCTGATGATATTATTGGGACAATTGTTGAGAAAGTTAAAGGAGAAAAGATTAAGGTGATTATTCTTACTGGTGATTTTGATACTTTGCAGTTAGTCAATGAGCAGGTAAATGTCTATACCATGCGCCAGGGGTTACGGGATCAAATCATTTACACTCCCGAGAAAGTTAGGGAGAGGTTTCAGGTAACACCCATCCAATTGCGAGATTGGAAAGCCCTGAGAGGAGATCCTTCCGATAATGTCCCCGGGGTTCCTTCTATTGGGGAGAAAACAGCCCAGAAGCTTGTCAGTAAATATGATAATTTAGAAAATCTATACAAAAATATCAAGGAAGGAAAAAAGATTGATGTCTCCCCGCGTATTCTTGCCCAGTTAAAGGAATTTGAGGATCAGGCATATTTCAGCCGTCATTTAATTTCAATTCAGAAAGATGTACCGCTAACATTTGATTTGAAAGACGCTGAATTTAGCCCTCTTTCTCAGGAGAAACTGATTCCTCTTTTGGAACAGTTAGGATTCACCAGTTTGATTCCCAAAATTTTTGTTTCTTCACCGGTGGAAAATAATCATACGGAGAAAGCTTCCATTGAAATAGTGCAATCGTCAGGAAAGGAGAAAATACTGAAGGAGAAAATACGGACAGCTAAAACAATTGGTCTCCTTTTGGATTACAAGGGGGAGAGATGGGGGGAGCGGAAAATCAAAGGATTAGGTTTGTCTTTTTCTCCTGAAACCTTGTTCTATATTCCTTATCAGTTTTTTAATAGCTATCTGAATGATGTTGATTTATGGAAAGGAAAGAAATTAATAACTTCTGATGCCAAAGTGTTGATGGAGGAGGTGGATTTTTTCTCTAAGTTTTCGTTTGAAGATGTAAAAATATTAGCTTGGCTTTTAGATCCCGACCGGCATAACTATGAAACACCTTCCTTGGGAAAATTCTTCTTGAAAAAGGATCTGGATGATTCCTTGGAAACATCATTAATGGTGCTTATTCCTCTATATAAGGCCATTGAAAACAAAATATTAGCTCTGGAAATAGATAAAGTCTGGTACGATATTGAACAACCACTTATTTCCATTTTAGCTTCCATGGAAAAGACAGGCATCTTAGTAGA
>CAZYGB010000090.1:0-1952 GCA_964647525.1 uncultured Candidatus Saccharibacteria bacterium
AGCCAGAATAGCCCTGGAAAAACTGATAAAAGATGGACGGATTCAACCAGCTCGGATTGAGGAAAAAGTCCTTGAGGCCCAGACAGAATTAAGGGCAACAGCTAATAAGAAAGGAGAAGAAGCGGCTTATGAAGTAGGGGTGCTGGATCTTCCTCCAGAATTAATTCAATTATTGGGACGATTAGCTTTTCGTACCAGTTATGGGCAAAATGCTCTTACCCATTCTATGGAGGTGGCTCTTATTGCTGGCGCTCTAGCTGCAGAATTAGGTGGTGATGTAGAAATAGCCAAAAAAGCAGGACTTCTTCATGATATTGGCAAGGCGGTAGATCAGGAGGTAGAAGGCACACATCTGGAATTGGGAAGAAAGATTCTGGCAAAATACAAGCTCCCGGAGACGATAATAGAAGCAATGCAGTCGCATCATGGTAATTACCCGGTAGCTAGCATTGAAGCAGCAACAGTCAATGCTGCTGATGCTATTTCCGCTTCCCGCCCCGGAGCCAGAAGAGAGAACCTGGAAGACTATTTAAAACGTCTTAATAATTTAGAAGAGATGGCTCTTTCTATGGAAGGGGTAAAAAAGGCTTATGCAATTTCTGCCGGAAGGGAATTACGTATTTTTGTATCACCGGAGAAGATAGATGACTTGGAGGCAATGAAATTAGCTCATGATGTAGCAGCCCGTATTCAGAAAGAGTTAAAATATCCAGGAGAAATCAAGGTAGTTGTTATCAGGGAAACAAGGGCAGTGGAAACAGCTCACTAGCTTGCTATTTGCTTTACTAATGCTTTATTGCTATACTCTATGGAAGAAAAGGTCGATTTTACCAACATTAAAGTAAGTTTCAAAAACAATGACAAAAGAAGGATTAATTGAGGCTATTGTTGCTAAATTAGATTGTTCTAAAGCAGAAGGAGGACGCGCTCTTGATGCCGTTCTTTCTACTATTACTTCTGTTCTTAGCAAAGGGGATGGCGTAACTATTACTGGTTTTGGTACTTTTTCTGCTCGGAAGAGAGCAGCCCGTATGGGAGTAAATCCTAAAACCGGTGAAAAGATTCACATTCCTGCCATGACTGTTCCTAAATTTAAAGCAGGGAAAGGACTAAAGGAAGCAGTCAAATAGATAATTCGGATTACTCAAAAAGCCTGTCTTTTTAGGACAGGCTTTTTGAATTACGGTGATTACTTTTTAAGACTGGGTTTTAAGGAGAAGGAAATTTTGTCTTCATTGATGCCAATAATGATAGCTTCTTTAACCTCGCCTTCTTTCAGGGCAGAATGAACATCGCTGACCGGCTGGGAAGAGACTTCTGAAATATGGATTAAGCCATCAATGGGTTGATCCACCACTCGGACAAAAGCACCGAAGTCTACTATTTTTGTAATAGTTACTTTGATCTTATCGCCCACCTTGTATTGCTTGATCAGGTCTTTGACTTTGTCTTTTTCCACTAATTTTTCAGAGAAGATTAATTTGTTATTAATGGGATCAAAATCCAATATCTTTACTTGCAGTTCTTGGCCGATGAATTCCTTTAATTTTTCTAATATTTTTGATTTATCACCACCTTCTATTTTAGGATAATGCTCTACCGATAATTGTGATACTGGCAAGAACCCCTTAATGTTTTTTATCTTGCCCATTAGACCACCGGCATTAGCTTCAATAATAGAAAGGGAGCAAAGTATTCCTTCTTCTTTCATTTTCTTTACGCTTTCCCAAGATTTTTCTTCAGCTAAGTTCTTTAGGGACAATTCTATTAATCCTTCCTCATTGTCCCAATCAATAATTTTTACCAGCACTTTATCTTGGAAGGAGAGATCTTTAATATACTCACGAGCCCGGGAATAATTAGCTCCTCGAATAACCCCTGTTCCATAAGGGGAGAGATCTATTAAAAGAGACAGGGATTGCTTTTCCATTATCGCTCCTTCAATGATAGAA
>CAZYGB010000091.1:0-1929 GCA_964647525.1 uncultured Candidatus Saccharibacteria bacterium
TTCCTCACTGTCATCCAGTTACCAAAACTGAATGTCATCCGCCACTCTGCTTTTTCGGCATTGTAGTGTCTCGTGAGCGATCCTATGTTCCCTGCCCTTTCATCCCCTTCTCTAGCATCTACCACATTTACATAGTCAAATACCTCACTTCCCACATTTAAGGGAACATCTGCAGCCCCACCATCAGACCATAATTGATGCTGTGAAAGGATAGCTTCCGCTATGTCATCGGCCTGGTCGTTGCTCTCCAAGCGCATCTGTTTGTAATCCCTGATTGGAAGCAAATCATAAGAGTCATCTTGTGCCGAGCCAGAATATTGGTCGTCGTCGTCTGTTTGGCTTTTAACCACGATGTAATTCGGTATAACGAGCCTGCTTCGATACGCCTTACTAAAAAATTGATGAGTCATACTTTATCTCGCAGTAATTTATTTTCTAATCTGAGTAGGCGAATTTCTTGTTTCAATTCCCTATCTCCTTCCCTTTTCTAATCTCACCTACTTCTGGCATTTAATCCTCCAGTGAGTATTCGTAACTATAAACTGCCCCCGATGTGGTTGGAACAAAGACATGCCCTTTGCCATCGGCCTTAAAAATCATTGCGCATTTTGTGAGGTCAAGTAATCGTCTTATCGCTGACAGCCTTGACCCACCAGTATAAATCCTAAATGAGTCTTTAGGCTTGTAGGTATCTATCAGGTCATCCTCGCTATCAAAAACGCAATCATAAGCGATGCAGTCATCATCTGAGTGAAAGCACGCTATAGTAGCACCAAGTATAGAATTGATAAGCGTCTTCACAGTCTTGCTGTCATCGTCATCGGGTAAATAGCTCTCGCTTGCCTTATCTTCGGCCATCAAATTCGGAATACCGACTAGGGAAAGAGTGCAATCCAAGATACCGGGGGAGGAATTAAGCCTTTGTGAGATGACAGTAAGAGGAGCACAATCGGAATACTCATCACCGTCGTCGGTAACAGCACCATATGAAATAACCCCCTTGTACCCTTTCAAGTCCAGTCCGGTGAGGACACCATCCGAATTGTCCAGCGTGAGCTCGAGCTTTTGTGAGTATGGCTCCTCCGTATGAGAACTGTCTAAAATTCTCTCAAGGTCAAAGGTATGTTCCGTGTCACCATGTGTTAAGACAATCTTAATCAGCGGATCAATAGAGGCTTTTTGTTGTTCGGCCTCAAGAGTGCTGGTTAGTGTCCGCATTTACTTTACCTCTTCTCCCATTGTACCACACATTCAACTTCCTCGCTGAGGAATCTCCTCGCCAAAGCCAAGGATAGTTCTATTTGACTCTAAAAGAGAATTCACCTGGTGATATTTTGGCTCCATCCCCGCTCCCATCAATAACCTTTACTCTACCTCGCCACTGTCCGGCTTCCATGGCGTCAGAGGATTCATTTTCATGGTAGTAATACGCATATACGCCATCTTCAACCTTGCCATCAGAGACGATATCTTCATCGTAAATACAATACATCTCATAGTTCTCATCCTCTGCCATAATATCCGAGTCAAGGGTAACATCCGAGGAGCTAGTGTAGGCCGTTATCACGGCGCTGGTCTTATCAGTGGTGTTGTAGATAGTCTTCCCGACATCCGCAGCGGCAAACTGACTCTTAGTGGTGTCAACAAGATGGTCTGCCGTAGTTGCGGTTGCTGCCCCACTTCTCGGGCCATCAGGTTCAATAATAGAAACCTTGACGGCAGTTGGCTCAACCAGCTCATCATCATCATTGTAAACGTAAACCATAGTCCTCACCGTTGCTACGTCCATGAATTCCGTAACGACTTTTATACTCATAATCAACCTCCTGTGATATTTTTGACCTTCCGGTATGTGCTGGTCGTAAGTCGTAGTTTTCTATATTGGCTGGTCGTAATGACCAATACTAATGATCTCTTATTATCAATATG
>CAZYGB010000092.1:0-1906 GCA_964647525.1 uncultured Candidatus Saccharibacteria bacterium
ACAGCCCGCCATTTGCCCTCTTTTCTTGGGACAATGCAGAACGGGCAATTCCGATCACAGCCCCTTGAAGTAAATCCCATTGCATAATCGCAATTATAAAGCGAATAGTCTGGCATAAGGCTCTCCATGTTCTCATCAAGCTCTGTTTTTAGGGAATAGCCTGATCCCCCTATGACCGCCCTGTCTGGCAACATTGGTTTCTCTGTATAATCGAATATTTTTGAGGCGAAAATTTCATTGAATTGATCAGCAAAAAGAGATGATGTTAATTCCACTTTATCACCTTGAGCCTTAAAATATGCAGATATTTTCATGAGTGCCAAATTCGGTATTTTAGAATCAACATCAATCAATCCAATCTTCAATCCTCATCCTCCAAAAAGCCTTATCGCAGCCTTGATGGCATGCCATAATCCCACAAACCAGATAGTGCAGAATATGACTAATCCTATCGCTAGCCAGGATGCCGAATAATAGGATTTTGGTTTGTCTGATTTATTCATTTTAAACTCCTCTTATAGAACCCCTTGTCTCAATCTATCTTCAGCAATCTTGCAATATTCAGAATTTATTTCTATGCCGATAAAATTGCGATGATATAACTTACATGCTTCTATTGTTGGTCCAGATCCTAAAAAAGGATCTAAAATTATGTCATTTTTGTTACTACTTGCTAAAACAATCTGTTTAATTAAATTTAATGGTTTCTGTGTTGGATGAATTCTTTTATCTTTTTTGAAATTAGATTGCGGACAAGGAAACCTCCAAACATCATTTGAATTTTTAGCCCCATAATCTGAAAAGTTATAAACATTATGATTAGATTTTTTCCCTTTAGTTGAATAAATACATGGTTGCCAAGTAAAAGTATATCTATCTCTAGATTTTAATTTGGCAGGAAAATTTGGGGCATACCATGCACAAATATTCTTAACAGTAAAGTATTTTTCTATTCGTGGTTGAATGTTAAATAATTTTAAACTAGAATAAAAACAATAAAATGCACTACCATCTTTTAATAATCTATAAACCTCTGGAATCCACCCTGCAGGTTCGATATCCCATTCTGCTTTTTTTACTTCATATGGAGGATCAGCTATCACTAAATCTACACACCCATCAGGCATCTTTTTCATTATATCAAGACAATCTCCGCATATTATCTTATTCACAAAATCATCTGGATATTTCATCCCCTTAAATTCCCCTCAAATAAGCTCAACTGCTCATCATTCTTCGAGTATTCTGGATAGGCTTCCTGAAGATTCTTGATATCAGTCCATAACGGATATATCTTCTTCTTCAGATATTTTATAGCATCATCATAATCGCTCTGGTTACTTGAAATATAATACCCATGTTCACAGGAGCAAATCTCTGGAATTGTCTTGACTATTCTGCGCAGCATGCGATCTGTCAGGTTGACGTTATATACATACAGAAGGATTTTCCGCAGTCGTTCCCGGGCAATAGCATTCTGCTTGCCCTGATGGTCTTTCATGACAGTTTCGATATAGATGTTAGGACTCATTTAGGTTTCCTTGACTTTTAATTCTTTTGGGCAATATTTTCCATAAAGTGAATAATAAGAATTATCATCTAATCCCTCTATTAGTTTTCTATGATATTTATATGCTTCTTTCCACGTTTTGTGCTTTTTTATAACGATAAAATCGCTGACATCTTTTCTAGGGTCTCCCCATTCTGCTCTCTCATAGCAACTTTTTTGAACATAAACTTTCTCCATAAGATGATGCCTGTTAAGAGCATCTCCAAAACAAATTGCCGTACTTCTTTCTTTTCCCATAAATATAGTACTAATTAAAATTACAGGCCTTAAAAATGTATCAGGTGCAAATCCACTTAATAAATTTCTTGCATTATAGTTTTTATTCATCTAATCCTC
>CAZYGB010000093.1:0-1903 GCA_964647525.1 uncultured Candidatus Saccharibacteria bacterium
TATTGGTAACCTGGAAGATATTTCTCTTCGGGCTCTTCGAATATTAAAAGAGGTGGATTTAATATTATGCGAGGATACTAGAAAAACTCAAAAACTATTAATTTCCTATAAAATTAAGAAACCCTTAATTAGTTATCATCAGCATTCTTCCCTTCAGAAGATAAAAAAAATTACTGCCTTACTTCAAGAAGGAAAAGATCTTGCTTTAGTTACTGATTCCGGTACTCCTGGCGTTTCTGATCCTGGTAACATATTAGTGGCTTCGGTAAGAGAAAAACTGCCTGATGTTGTTATAATCCCCATTCCTGGTCCTTCTGCAATAACTACCATGATCTCAGTAGCAGGAATAGCAATGGATAAGTTTCTATTCCTAGGTTTTCCTCCTAAAAAGAGAAAAAAGAAACAATTCTTCCAGCAGATTATTAATTCTCCCTATCCCGTTGTTTTTTATGAATCACCCTATCGTATTAAAAAAACACTGGAAGGTATTCTAGATTTAGCTCAACAAGACAACTGTCAATTACAAGCATTAATAGGGAGAGAATTAACAAAGAAATTTGAAACTTTCTATTATGGCTCCTTGGAAGAAGTAATAGATCAATTAAAAAAAGGTATTTCTAGGGGAGAATTCACAGTTCTCCTTAAAGTAGTTTCTTAAGAGCGGGAATAATTTCTTCCGTAGCTTTTTCTCCTAGACTAATCAATTTCTTGCCTTTGGTAATTCTGGTCCAAGCAATATCAGGAATATTAGGGTTAATAACAATATCAGCCTCTTTTATATTCTCTTTAGCTAAATGATAACGCAGTAAATTCACAGAATTTCTTAACAGGCTCACTATTGTAAATCTTTGGAGAGAAGAAGAAAAAAAAGCTGTATCTAGATTAACGGCGATTACAATATCTGCCCCCATTTTCCTGACAGTTTTGACAGGAACAGGCTGGGAAGCCCCACCATCAATGAGGTAATGGCCATTGTACTTTATTGGTTCAAAAATAAAAGGAACAGAACTACTGGCTCTAATGGCCATTGATAGCTTCCCTTTATCTAAAACTACAATTTCTCCTGTTTGAATATCACTGGTTACAGCTTGAAAGGGAATTCGGAGGTCTTCTATTTTGATATCATTAATATATTTTTCCAGAAATTTTATGGCTTTTTGTCCTTTTACTAATCCTAGGTGAAGACGGGGATCAAAAAAAACACGAATTAAATCTTGGTAACTTAATTGTTGAGCTAATTTTTCAGCATCAGAAATATTACCTTGGCTGGCATATATTCCTCCGATAATTGCCCCGGCACTAGTACCGGCAATAAAATCAATGGGAATATTATTTTTTTCTAAAACTTTTATTACTCCGATATGGGCTAATCCTTTTAACCCGCCACTCCCTAGTGCTAATCCTATTTTCTTTCTTTGTTTCTTTTCTTGCTTTCCCATAATTTTTAAACCATTTATCGTTATAAGCCAGAGAAAGGTATCTTGCAATAATTAACTTGACATATTAGCTCTTGACAATTACTGAGAAGGGTAGTATGCTCTTATTGTCAATTACTTGACAAAGGATAGTATCTTTGCTATCCTTAGAATACTCATAAGAGCAATATAAAAAGCAGTGGGGCATGATCCTTTCAATTAAAGAAAAGAAAACAATACTTGAGGAGGGATATCCTCCTCAAAATAAAATGGTTTAAAGCTAGTATTTTTAATACTGGCTTTTTATTTATTAAAAAGGTCGAGCTCTAAGTTTCTAACTTAGTTCTAACTTCGAAAAATAGATTAACAAAAATAAATTAGGTCGATAAAATAAATTAACAAATAATAATTCTAAAAAACCCTTGGAAACTGGGCTAGGCGAAGTTGAATTAACTATTTCTAAAGCTAGTTTCATTACTTGGTTTAAG
>CAZYGB010000094.1:0-1838 GCA_964647525.1 uncultured Candidatus Saccharibacteria bacterium
CTTTTTCCTTTGGTTTCATTTTTCCATGGAGCATATCAATCTTTAAATGAGGGAATATTTCTTTGGATAGTTTTTGGTATTCTTTTTTGACTGCTTTAACTTCATAATTTAAACGTTCCGATAGGGTTAAAAGATCAGTAGCATTAATGCTGGATTTATCTTTTTCTTCAATACGGGGGCAAATAACAAATGCCTGTCTTCCTTTCTGTATTTCTTCTTTCACAAAATGATATATCTTATCTCTATTCCGAGGAGACACTACTTTAGTGATTATTTTCTTTCTTCCAGTTGGTAATTCATCAAGAATAGAAAGATCTAAATCTCCATAAAAAGCAAGAGCAAGAGTACGGGGAATAGGAGTGGCTGTTAAAGAAAGAGTATGGGGAACTTTTTTTGTTTTTAAATTGTTAGCAATAATTTTTTTTCTTTGTTCTACTCCGAAACGATGTTGTTCGTCCACAATGACTAATCCCAAATTGGAAAACTTAATATTCTTTTGAATGAGAGCATGAGTACCAATTACAATAACAGGCAGAGAAGAAGCAATTATCTTTTCCAATGATCTTTTAGATATTTTGCCTTCCAACCCATTATCAAAAATTTTAGTTTCAGATGAAGTTAAGAGAGCAACACGAATAGGGAAGGACTTAAGAAATAATTTGAAATTTTGGAAATGCTGACGAGCAAGAATTTCTGTTGGAGCCATCATAGCTACTTGATAATTAGAGTTAATTGTTAGGAGGCTTGCCCCCATGGCAATTACAGTTTTTCCGGACCCTACCTCTCCCTCTAAGAGTCTATTCATGGGTCTTTGGTTTAAATTTTGAGCAATAGCCCATAAAACCTTTCTTTGAGTCTCAGTGAGTTGAAAAGATAAAGAACGAACAAATTTTTGGAGAAGAGGGATATCAAGTTTAATTTTTGGTGTCTGGAGAAGGCTATTCCTATGTTTCACTTTTAAAAGATAGAGCTGGGAAAGAAGAAGAGACTCAAAAATAAATCTTTCTTTTGCCCTCTGAGCTAATTCTAAAGAATCAGGGAAATGAATTTCCTTCATAGCCTGAGGGAGGTTCATCAGTTTGTGTTTCCGCAGAATATCCTTAGGAAGAGGATCAAGAAAAAGGGACTGGTAATGAAGAAGAGGTTGAATAAGATAGCGAATAGCCCGGGAGCTTAGTCCTTTCGTCTCCGGATAGATAGGAACAAGGCGACCAGTATGCTTAAGGTCTTGGAAAAAATCATGTTCTAATTTTTGGTAAGAGATAATTTCATAGGAGGGGCTGGAAAGAATTAATTTCCTTCCTTTTTGCTGAACCTTGCCCGATAATGAAATTGTTATTCCTGGAGTAATTGTTCTGGTAAGATAAAGCTGATTGAACCAAATTACAGTCAGGGTGCCGGTATCATCTTTCACTAAAGCTTCTATGATAAACATTCTTTTACGAAGAGTACGACGAACATTAATCTTTTCCACCAGAGCTACCAGAGAAACTTTTTCTCCTGGTATTAATTCATTAATCTTTTTAATCTGGGAGAAGTCTTCATAGCGGAATGGAAAATACCACAAGAGATCTTTTATAGTAAAAACACCTAACTTATTTAGGTATTTTAAATAACGAGGGCCTATTCCTTTTACTATTGATACAGGATCGGATAGCTTAAACATATTCTTGTTTGTGCTGTAGTCTAAAAATAGTTCGAATGCATTTCGCTTCCTGCGGCGGCGAGGAGCCTGTCTAGCAAATCGCAGCTTCACCACGCTGATGACAATTTCAAGTTTTTCTTTGGCGGTAAATTACTCTAAAAACCTAAAAATAGAAAGCATTTGTATGTAGAGT
>CAZYGB010000095.1:0-1838 GCA_964647525.1 uncultured Candidatus Saccharibacteria bacterium
AAAGCAACGTCTTTTGTTGAAAAGACGGTCTTTTTTAATCTTAAAAGAATATCTAAATATCCTCCTTTTTTTATTCTTTTATTCATGTTTTGTACTGTAGGTTAGTTTAAACCTAACTTATGGTACAATTATACTCCTATGCCCATAGAAAGTCAATCCTCTCTATGCTTAAAAACCATCCTTATTTATAAGGATGGTTCTAATTATTTATGAGTTATGTACATAAACTTATAACAAAGGATGAAGAACATCGCCAAGAATATTACATCTTAGTTTTCTCTTCCTCACCAAGCTGGGATTTTAATGATTTCATCCCCCGGTGCAATAAAACTCTCACTGTTCCCTCTTTCTTCTTTAAAATCTCCGCTATTTCTTTATAGGACAGATCATCTAAATAACGCCAAATAATCACATCAGCATAAAGAGGGGAAATATTTTGAAGAGATTTTTTAATTTCTTCCACTTCCCAGGTTAATTCAATATTTTGTTTAAAGGTGGTATGGGCTACCTGAAAATCAGCTATCTCTTGGAGGTTTTCCAGGGAAAGGGGCTGCTTGTTTTTCTTCCGATAGAAATCAATAATCTGGTTTCTGGCTATTCGATAAAGGAAAGCGGTGGGGTTGGCAATTACATCTTTTGTTTTTCGATTTTGTTGGGAATCTGACAATGATACTCTCTGCCAGAATTTTAAAAAAGATATTGCGGTAATATCCTGAGCAGTTTCTGCAGAATTAACTCTTAAGTAGACAAAGCGGAAAACTTTGTCAATATGAGCATCATAAAATTTACCAAATTCCTCTTTGTTCATAATTTTAATCTGTCAGTCGATAGATAACCCGAGCTAACTTCTTAGGATCATGACGCAGCAGGGATCCCTTTCTTAATAATCGGGCAAAAATAACTTTTAATTTCTTACGGTTTTTTAACAACTTCCTATTGTATTTTACCACTTCTGCTTTCTCTTTTTTATACCCCGACAGATATTTTAATTGAGGTTTAGATACATTGACAATGAAATAGTCAATTACCCCTTTTCCTAAATATGTTTCCAGGACATCAAGGAACTGCTCAGCAGAGAACTCATTAGTTTCCCCATACTTGGTCATAATGTTGCAAACATAGATTTTCTTTGCCTTTGACTTTTTAATGGCTTCTTTTACTCCCTGAACCAAGCAATTGGGAACAATGCTAGTATACAAATCTCCTGGCCCCATGACAATAGTATCCGCCTGCTTGATAGCCTGAAGGGCTGCCGGATTAGCTTTGGCCCGAGGATGCAATGAGACTTTTTTAATATGGAGCCGCCCATCATGCTTAGGAATATCTATATTACCTTCCCCCCGTATAACTAAACCATTCTCTAAGGAAGCTGCTAAACGAGTATCATCTAATGTTACTGGAATAACCTTTCCTTTTACCCCCAAGAGCCGGGAGGCTTCTTCTACTGCTTTGGGAAAGCTGCCGGTAACCTTTTCCAGGGTGGACAAAAAAGATTACCAAAGCTATGTCCCTTTAATCCTTTGCCCTTAGGAAAACGATAACGAAACAACCGAGCTAAAACAGGACTGGAAGAAGAAAGAGCTACTAAAGCTCTTCTGATATCACCCGGGGGGAGAACACCAAATTCCTCCCGGAGAATACCGGAAGATCCTCCGTCATCAGCCATGGTAACAATAGCAGTCAATTCCAGAGGATATTCTTTTAAACCGGTGAGAACAGTAAAAACACCTGTTCCTCCGCCGATAACAACTACTTGTTTCATTGAACAAAATTAATAAGCCTGTCTTTAACGAAAACAACTCTTTTCGCTTTCTTCTGAAGGTATTTCTTTACCTGGG
>CAZYGB010000096.1:0-1834 GCA_964647525.1 uncultured Candidatus Saccharibacteria bacterium
AGGGTTTCGCAAATACGGAGTCGATCCGTCAGATATTGCCCAAGAAATTCCTCATAATGTTCGGGAATTAGAAGGAGCTCTAAACAGAGTGCTAGCTCAAGCTCGTCTCAAAAATCATCCCCCTACCCTGGAAGAAACAAAGAGTATTCTTGCTTCAATTCTAAGTAATGCCCGGCAATATATTCCTATAAAAAAAGTCATTAAAAAGGTAGCTTCCTTTTATGATTTATCGGAGGAAGATTTATTAAGCCATTCCCGTAAAAAAGAATTTGTTAAACCTCGTCAGATAACTATGTATATCCTGAGAGATGAATTAAAGTATTCCTATAGTAATATTGCTGAAAAATTAGGAAAAAGAGATCATACTACCATTATTCATGCCTGTAAAAAGATTGGTGAAGAGGTCAAAAAGAATCCTGTTTTTGCCCAAGAGATAATAATTTTAAAGAATATGTTGTATGATAAGTAAAGGGGATAAAGAGAGGAAAAGTAGTTCATCATTAGGGGAGTAAAATTACTTACAATTTTTTATCCCAATATTATCATCATCTTTCTCTTATGTTTATCCCCATTTTATTCAAAAAGTATTGGCTCTAAATAAATAAAAAAACTACTTATCCCTCACTTTTTCTTCCTTAACTATAACTATAAATATTAATATATAATAATTATAATACTATGAAATTTATTACTTTAGTGGATAACCTTAAAAAAGCAGTGGTATTAGCAGAAAGAATAACTGGAAGAAATTTAACTCTTCCTATTCTCAGTAATATTCTTATTACTACCGATAAGAATAAAATATATATTTCTGCTACTGATCTTGAGTTAGGTATAAATTTAGCTGTTTCCGGAAAAATGGAAGAAGAAGGAAAAATTGCTATTCCAGTAAAAACTTTTTCTTCTTTTCTTAACAGTCTTCCTGAAGAAAAAGCAACATTAAAAGAAGAGAAAAACGTTCTCAAAGTAAAGACCGAGAATTATGAAGCTGATTTTCAAGGAATAAGCGCAGATGATTTTCCGATTATTCCCTCTATAAAAACAGAAAAATATATTGAGATAGAAAAAAATATATTAGGAAAAGCAATTGAACAAATCATTCCTAGCATTAGTTATAATTCAACAAAACCAGAACTTAATGGCATACTTCTTAAATTAGACAAAGGAGGATTAGAATTAGTAGGAACAGATAGTTTTCGCTTAGCAAGAAAAACAATTAATAAAAATAATATCAAGACCAATATAAAAGACGAACTATCAGTAATTATTCCTTTAAGAACAATGCAGGAATTATTAAGAATTCTTCAAGGGGATTCGGAAGGAGAATCTTCAGTAGTAAGAATCTCTTCTGACCCCAATCAAATTCAGTTTTCTTTAGAAGATATTCGGCTTGTTTCTCGATTAATTAATGCTGAGTATCCTAAGTATTTTTCTATTATTCCTACAGACTTTGAAAACAAAATCTTGATTTCTAAAAAAGAATTATTAGAAGCAGTTAAAATAGTGGGGCTATTCAGTGGGAAAATAAATGATACTAAATTTAAAATAGATCCTCAGAATAAAGAGATTATTATCGAAGCTCAGGATCCTTCTTTAGGAAAAAGTCATACCACTGTTCATCCCCAAGAGGTATCGGGAATAGATTTAGGCATTAGTTTTAACTATCGTTTTCTTCTAGACGGATTGAATTCTGTGGAAGAGGAAACAGTATTCTTAGGTTTAAACAAAGAAGTAAACCCTGGTCTATTAAGGGGAGAGAAGGATAATAGCTTTATCTATATTCTAATGCCTATTAAGATATAGTCTTTTTAATTATGGCTTTTTCTCCTATTCA
>CAZYGB010000097.1:0-1801 GCA_964647525.1 uncultured Candidatus Saccharibacteria bacterium
GAAGTATAAACAAGCTTATACTTCTCTCTCGCTGCCAAAAATAAAAACTGCTCTCAGCAATTTTAGTTAACTGTTAGTTGTTAAATGTTAATTATTACACCCTAAGATATTTTCTTACTGCAATAAAGCTGCTGAATATTCCTAAAACAATTCCCGCGCCTAAAAGCAAGGCTAAAAGCGCCAAGGAATTAGCTTGAAAATAAGAAAATAAATCTTCAATTGGTAAAAATCCTGAAATCTTGGGCGAAACAAACCAAAAAACTGGATACAAGATTCCCAAAGTAATTAAAGAAGAAATGATGCCATACAATACTCCCTCCACGATAAATGGGCCTCTAATAAACCAATTATTAGCGCCAACTAATCTCATAATTTTAATTTCATCGCGAGAGCTGTAAATAGCCAAACGAATAGCATTAAAGGTTACCAAGATTACTATTAAAGCCAGAATGCCGCTCAAAGTTAATCCCGCAATTTTAATATTAGCTATAATAGAAGAAAGCCTATCAATCATTTCTTTGTTTTGTTTATAATCTACCTTATCAATAATATTAGTATAATAAATTCCTTCTAAAAATTGACCGATAGCTTCATATTGAGACGCTTCACGGGCTTTAATATTCAAACTCGCCTCCAGAGGATTTTCTCCCAGCTCTTGAAGGCCCTGAATTAAATAAGGGTTATCTTTGTGTTTTTCTCTAAAATTGTCAAGAGCCTGCTCACGAGAAATATATTCTACTCGTTCTACCTCGTTCAGTTTTTCTAACTGCGATTTAACAACCAAAACATCTTCTTCTTGAGCTTCTAATTTAAAATAAACGCTAACATCGATTTTATTCTGAAGATTAAGCAAAACAGCGCTGGCCGTAAGATTAGTCATTAATAAAATACTAATCACTACCAAGGTAAGGACCATAACGCTAATTGTTGCCGTTGACAGCCATCCATTTCGCCAAAAACTCTGTAGTCCTGATTTAATTATGCGCTTAAATGTAATCCACATAAATATTAATTTAAAATTTAAGCTAAGTATTTGCCACGTTCTTCGTCTTTAATAAGCATTCCTTTGTCTATAGTGATAACCCGCTTACCTATCGTATTAATTATTTCCCTATCATGGGTAGCTAAAATCACGGTCGTTCCCATCTCATTTATTTTAGACAAAAGTCTAATAATGTCCCAGGTATGAAGAGGATCTAAGTTGCCGGTAGGTTCGTCGGCTATTAATATAACGGGGCGATGAGCAAGCGCCCGGCCAATAGCTACTCTTTGTTTTTCTCCTCCAGAAAGCTGATAAGGAAAATGATGAGCTCGTTTGGTTAATCGTATTAATTTTAAAATTTCGGGAATATCTTCTTCTATTTCTTCTTTCGCTCTTCCTGCCACTTCCATGGCAAAAGCAATATTCTCATAAGCGGTCTTATTGGAAAGCAATTTAAAATCCTGAAATACCGCGCCAATTTTTCTCCTATAAAATGGCAAGTCTTTAAACTTGATTTTCTTTAAATCTTGGCCATCTACAAATATTTCACCCGAAGTTGGCTCTTCTTCTTTAAGCAACAGTCTCAAGAGAGTAGTCTTTCCCGCCCCCGATTGCCCCACTATAGAAACAAATTCCTGGGGATGGATTTTAAAACTTATTTTTTCTAAAGCAACCGTGTTATTCGAATTAATCGGATAAATTTTTGAAATATTTTTTAAAACTATCATAATTTTTGATTTTTTATATTTCTGACCTCTGCTTCTACAAACTCATCTAATTCTCCATTTAATACTGCGTCTGTATTTGATGTTTCAATCC
>CAZYGB010000098.1:0-1795 GCA_964647525.1 uncultured Candidatus Saccharibacteria bacterium
TTTCTTAACACCCAATAAGAAAGCAAGATAATACCAGCAGGAACCAGCCCATTGAGGCATGGTATTTACTTCCCTCTTGGCTAATCCCCCACAGCGGGGACATTTAGTATTAACCCACCAAGAAATATCAGCTAGGGGTGATTCATTTTCTCCAGTGGGTTCATATTTACTTATCTTCGGTAATTGAAGAGGCAGTTTGTTTTCAGGAAGAGCTACATTGCCACAACGAGGACATTTTACAATAGGGATCGGTTCTCCCCAGTAGCGCTGACGGGAAAATATCCAGTCTCTTAATCTATAGCGAACTTTTTTCTTTCCATCTACAAAAAGTGTTATCTTTTCCCGGGATTGAGAGGATAACCTTCCGTTAAAAGGTCCTGAATTAACTAATATTCCTTCTCCGGAATAGCTTTGTCCCAAATCATTATGAATGTTTCCGTCAGGTGATATAACTTCTTTAATGGGCAGGTGAAATTGCTGAGCAAATTCAAAGTCTCTCTGATCATGGGCCGGTACTCCCATTACTACTCCCGTACCATAAGAAGCTAAAACATAGTCAGAAACCCAAATGGGAACTCTCTCTTGGTTGGCAGGGTTAATAGCATAGGTACCGAGGAAAACCCCGCTTTTATTTTTAACCTCGCTCTGTCTCTCAAAATCTGATTTTTGGGAGGCTTTTTCTATATATTCTTTTACTTCTTCTCTATGGTTAGAAGAAACAATTTTTTTAACCAAGGGATGTTCCGGAGCAAGAACAAGATAACTAACACCAAAGATAGTATCAATGCGGGTAGTAAAGACCGTAATATGTTCATCCTTTCCCTCCACTTTAAACTGCACATCTATCCCAGTAGACCGACCAATCCAATTCTTCTGCATTGTCTTTACCCGGTCCGGCCAATCCAGTAAACATAAATCATGAAGCAAACGATCAGCAAACGCAGTAATTTTTAAAACCCATTGTTTTAATTTTTTTCTTTCTACTTCTGTCCCACAACGTTCGCATTTTCCATCCACTACCTCTTCATTGGCTAAAACAGTTTTACAAGAAGGACACCAATTAACTATGCTTTCTGATTCATAAGCAAGCCCTTTTTTAAATAATTGTAAAAATATCCACTGGGTCCATTTATAATAATAGGGATCAGTAGTATTAATTTCTCTTTGCCAATCATAGCTGAACCCCAGTGACTGCAATTGTTGTTTAAACTTTTTGATATTTTTCGATACCACTTCCTGAGGAGGCTTTTTTGTCTTCAAAGCATAATTCTCTGCTGGCAAACCAAAAGCATCCCAACCCATAGGATGAAGTACTTCGTACCCTTTCATCCGGTAATAACGAGATAGGATATCAGAAGCTGTATATCCTTCTACATGACCCACATGAAGACCTTCTCCCGAAGGATAAGGAAACATATCTAGGATATATATATGTTTCTTTTTAGAATTATCAGCAACATGCCAGATTTTGTAATTATTCTTAGCCCAAACACGTTGCCACTTTTTTTCTATTTTATTGGGATTATAACGCATATATTTTTGCAGAAGTCATAGAAGCCGGACTTCCCTAAGGAAGTCCGACTTCTCTAAGATTCAAATCAAATTTTCTTTCTAATCTCCTGGGGGATTGTTACGGGGAGAGTTTGTCATCTTAGGAGCAGCCTGAGGTAAGTTTTTTAAGCGGGGAAGTACTTGCAAAGATTTGTTTATAATTTCATCTAAGGTGGAAGAGGAAATACCTTGCTTTTCTAATGTTTCTTTCTTCATTAATTCTTTAGTAACTTTTTCTAACTTA
>CAZYGB010000099.1:0-1781 GCA_964647525.1 uncultured Candidatus Saccharibacteria bacterium
AATTTCACAGGGTTATAAAACGGTGAAAGATCCATCTATTTTTGTAAAATTTAATGTAGTTACCTATAATTTGGCATATTACATTAAAAACCTCACTTTCTCAGATCAATTGACAATTGCGAAAAAATATGCATCAGGAGAAATGAATAGTCAGGATATAAGGGTACTGATTCCTCTAAGAAAAAAGAGGAAATCCCGAAAGTGCGTGATGAGAACCTGATTAAGATGGTTTTGGAAAAGGCGCAGTATCCTCTTTTTCGGGTAAATATGAGAATTATTACCTCTGCCGCCACCGAAGAAAGGGCAGAGGAATTATTGGACCATTTGAAGAATTCTTTTTCTTCCCTCAATAACCCCCTGGGGAATAAGCTGGTAGTGAAGGAAATTAAAAGAGGGGGGCAGTTAAAGCAGTTGGTTTATAACTATTCTTTCCGGCTTTTCCAGCAAAGCTCCTCTTTTTTGCTAAACAGCATGGAAATTAGTACTCTTTTTCATTTCCCCCACCCTCTTATCAATAATTCCCGGGTGAAATGGTTAAAGGCCCGCTCCGCCCCACCCCCGTTAAATATGCCTCAGATGGGAGTAATGCTGGGAAAAAGTAATTTTGGCGGGGAAGAGAAGGATATATTAATTAAGGATGAAGATCGTCATCGTCACGTATATGTTGTAGGACAAACCGGTACCGGTAAATCCACTCTTCTTAATCAGATGTTTGCCCAGGATGTTCTCCAGGGGAAGGGAGCTGGTTTTATTGATCCCCACGGGGATATAGCAAAAGCGCTTTTGGGGGAAATTCCTCCGGAGAGAAAAAAGGATGTGATCTATTTTAATCCTGGTGATCCCCAATATGCCCTGGGCTTGAACCTGTTGGAGAGGGATCCCCGTTATTCTTTTCAAAAAACTTTTGTTGTCAATGAATTGCTGGAAATCATTGATAAGCTTTATAACTTAAAAGAGACAGGGGGGCCTGTTTTTGAACAGTATTTCCGCTATGCCTTACTGCTTTTACTTGATGATCCGGTGGGGGAGCATACTCTCAATGATGTTTCCCGTGTTTTTGTGAATCCTGATTATCGTTTGAAGCTTTTGGAAACAACTCCCAATCCCATGGTGAGGGAATTTTGGGAGAAGCAGGCCGAGAAGGCGGGGGGAGAATTATCCTTGGCCAATGTGGCCCCCTATATCGTTTCCAAGCTTAATCCCTTCCTGGCCAATGATTTGGTCCGGCCTATTGTCAGCCAGGTGAGGAACAGCTTGGACTTTAGGAAAATTATTGATGAAAAAAAGATTTTGATAGTAAATCTTTCCAAGGGTATTTTAGGAGAAACAAACAGTTATCTTCTGGGAATGTTAGTGGTTGCCCAGTTAACAATGGCGGCTTTCTCCCGTCAGAATGTTCCGGAAGAGCAGCGTCCTGACTTCTTCCTGTATATTGATGAATTTCAGAATATTACCACTGATACCATCGGGACAGTGTTCTCGGAAGGAAGGAAGTACCATCTTAACCTGACGGTAGCCAATCAGTTCCTGTCCCAGTTAAAGGAGCCCATCAGGAAAGCGGTTTTTGGCAATGTGGGGACAGTGGTATCTTTTCGGGTGGGGGCAGAGGATGCGGAGGAACTGGCTAAGTATTTTGCCCCTGTCTTTACTGCCTATGACCTGGTGAACATTGATAATTTCAGCGCCTATATTAAATTGATGATAGACGGGAAGACATCAAGGGCTTTTGATTTTCATACCATTAAACCATCATTGCCTGACATGAGTTTAGCTCAGGAGAT
>CAZYGB010000100.1:0-1728 GCA_964647525.1 uncultured Candidatus Saccharibacteria bacterium
AAAAACTTCTTCGAGTATAAGAATTGTTTCCAGATACAGAACCACTCCAGCTATAGGTATAGTTTCCATTTCCACCGGAAACATTACTATTAAATGTTACAGTTTGGTCTACTTGAGCAGGATTAGGAGTGGCATAACAAGAAACAGATAGAGATGTACTCGCCCCTTCTTGAATAATTAAGTTATATATAGAAGTTCTAGTAATGCCTCCTCCCTGAGCAGTAATAGTGATAGGATAAGAGCCCAAAGAAGCACTAGAATTAATAGTTAAATTGTTAATTTTGCTACAAGTGGGAGAACAAGAATAAATGGAAGAAGCAGTTGCCCCGGAAGGAAATCCGGTTTGGTTAAAGCTAACAGTTTGAGTATTCCCGCTAATTAGAGTAACAATAATACTATTGGATCTAGCAATACTACCTGTAGTAGGCCTGGTAACAACAATATCTCCACTATGGGATAAATTAAAATCGAATGAGGGAGGCTGATTATTTACAATAACTGTGGCGTAATCAGTAGCACTACCTCCGGGACCAGAACAACTAATGGAATAGGTAGTAGTTTGAGAGGGGGTTACTGTTTGAGAACCATCATCAATAGATTTACTCCCACTCCATCCCCCAGAAGCTATACAGCTATCAGTATTGTTGGAATTCCATGTCAAAGTAGAACTATCTCCCTGAGTAATATTAACAGGATTAGCAGTAAGGGTAACAGTGGGTGTAGATGCCTGACAATTGCTCTGACAGCTGCTTAAACTGGTGTAAGGACCACTGCTGTTTGTATAACATTGATAGGTAGTTGTATTACAGGTATATCTGGTAACAGGTGGTGCCTGGCAATTGCTCTGACAGCTGTTTGGGCTGGTGTAAGGACCATTGCTGCTTACATAACATTGATAGGTAGCTGTATTACAGGCATATCTGGTAGCAGGTGAAGTAACGGTAACTGTGACAGTTTTGCTATCTGAATTAACATTGCTACTACAGTTCAAGGTGAAAATAGTAGTCTTAGTAAGGTTATAAATAATTTTGTTATTGTTACCAGAAATACTTACGTTTCCTGTCCAGTAGTAGTTGTAATAATTTGCTGAAGCAGTACATTGGCCGCAGTTAGTGGATTGCCAACTTAATAAGGTAGAATCTCCAGAATCTATAGCTGTAGGATTAGCGTAAAAATTACTAATAGAACATTGAAGAGGATTACTTACATTAATCGTAGCTTCATCGGAAGCACTGCCTCCAGGGCCAGTACATGTTATCTTATAAGTGGTACTAGAGTTAGGTGTAACAACTTGGCTCCAAAATGGTATGTCTTTATATCCACTCCATCCATTAGAAGCTACACAGCTAGTAGCATTAGTAGAGTTCCAAGTTAATATTGAGTTTTCTCCCTTTGTTATCTGGGTAGGGTTAGCTGTTAGAGTAACAGTAGGAGCAGGGGTTTCTTGCTGGGTAGCGAAAGCACGAGTATTACTGACACCCAATGTAGGATGATCAATAGTATTTACAAAAGGATCATTATCCTTGGCATATACCCATACTTTGCAGTATTTATAGTCGTTTGCCCAACTCGGAATGGGCCAAGAAGTATGATATGGTGAAGAATACTGAGTGGTTAAGACAATATTATGATCGTCATTATCTAGATCGATAGAGTTTCCGCAACCAAATCTTACTTCATAGTAATAAGGATCAGGACCTTGTTTAGTCCATTTAATCTGAACGGTCT
>CAZYGB010000101.1:0-1673 GCA_964647525.1 uncultured Candidatus Saccharibacteria bacterium
CGATACTGCCCGTGATTTTGGAATCACTACCCTTACTAAACCGCCCCAATATTATGGACTAACTCTTGTCTTGGGGGGTGGTGGTGTGAAATTGAATGAGATGGTCAATGGTTATTGTGCTTTTAGTCAAGAAGGAATTTATCATCCTCAGGTATCTATTTTGCGTATTGAAGATTCCCAAGGAAATATCATTGATGATTTTACTTTACAAAGCAAGAGAGTGATTGATAGCCAGATTGCCCGTACTATTAACAGTATCCTTTCTGATAATGTTTCCCGGGCACCTACCTTTGGATGGAACAACGCCCTTTATTTCCCTGACATGGATGTCGCTGCTAAAACTGGCACCGACACTGAATATCGTGATGCTTGGACCTTGGGTTATACCACTTCCTTGGCTGCCGGAGTATGGGTAGGAAATAATGACCGTTCTCCCATAGCACCCAGCGGGGCCCCTGGAGCAATGCTCTCTGCACCCTGCTGGCATCAATTCATGGAAGAAGCATCTAAATTTTATCCTCCTCAAAAATTTATTGCTCCCCTTCCTAAAACTTCCCCTAGTACTACCCCTATGCTTAATGGAATTTATATCTCCCAGCAAAAATACAAAAACATTCACACAAACGAGGTAAAAACTGTTAAGGAAATTCACTCCGCTCTTTACTATGTTAATAAGGATAATATTCTTGGCCCTTCCCTCCAAAATCATTATCAAGATCCTCAGTTTTGGAGTTGGGAAATACCAGTGATCAACTGGGCCAAAAGCCATATTCTTAATTTTTCCCAGGAATATAATCTCCAATTGGGTCCAGAGTATATTCCCGAGACATCAAACACAGCCACAACTATTTATTTCCCCTCTCTCCCTAAGATAGAATTTATTTCCCCTCAAAACGGAGATTTTCTTGAAGATGATACCCAGGTAAAAATAAAAATTGAACAATCTTCCCAGATAAGTCAAATTAGTCTTTATTTAAATCAAAATCTCCTTGGCCCCCTAGAGAAGAAAGAGGAGGGGGATTATTACTGGTTTCTTATCCCCTTTAGTAGTTTAACTGATCAGAACGAAATTAAAATCGAGGCTTATGATAGCCTCGGTCAAGAAAGTGAAACATCAATTATTGTCTTTAAGAAATAATCAAAGGTTATAAAAAATCTTTTTAATTTTTACTTCTGGTAAGGATTCTTGTATATATTTTCTTAAAGATAATTCTTCCATATGAAGCTCTGAAGCAACGGCGCTTTGTTGACATTTAATGGTAAGGTTTCCTTTATCGAAAAAACTGGCCCGAGCAATATCAGAAGGCCAGTTTTTATGTTCCTGAATATATTTATCTACCAGATCTATTACTTGCTTTTTTTGAAGAGAGCCCTCAAATTTTTTTGTTTTAAACCAATTTTATGTTTTTAAAAGAGTATGAAAAATACCAAAGGGTTCCGATTGGGGATTCAGAAAAAAATCTGTGTAGCATAGAATATTATTATTTTGTCAAATTTACAAGAGAAAGCGTATTAGCACAATATAATCTTGCAATACGTGATGTTCTGTTAAAAAATGATTGGATAAAAGAGATATATTTTAATGATATGGTCTCTATTCTAAAGAATAATAAACCGGGAGTTGATTGTTTTGTTAACAATACATGAAGACATAAAAAAAGAATGGATTAATG
>CAZYGB010000102.1:0-1647 GCA_964647525.1 uncultured Candidatus Saccharibacteria bacterium
CTGTATCAAGAATGGCAATTACAGGAATGTCTAGCCTTCGAGCTTCTCTTAAGGCAGTCTGATGCAAACCTGGATCAATTACAAATAGGACTTCCGGCAAGCTAGTAACACTCTTTATTCCTGCAAATTTTCTTTCTAATTGAGATAGTTCTTGTTCTTTGTCGTGCTTCTCCTTTTTGGTATATTTATCCCAGGCATCAGACTTTTTGTCCTTTTCTAGTTCCTGAAGATACTCAATTCTCTTCTTCAAAGTTTTGAGGTTTGTTAATGTTCCTCCTAACCAACGTTCATTGCTGTAAGGTAATTCATATTTCTCTGCCAGGTTTTTCAGCCCCTGTTTTGCCCCCGCCCTTGTACCAACAAAGAAAATTGTTTTACCTGAAGCAATAGTATCCTTAATATAAGCAAGAGCTTTTTCCAATCCCTTAATCGTCTCTTCTAAATCAATAAAGGACACCCCTTTAAAGGTTTTTATAGTATAGTAACCTGCCTTAGGATTATTCCGAGTCCGAGAATGGCCATATTGAAGACCGGCTTTCATCATGTCAGACAGCATTTTTTCTTTATCTTCTGTTATTATCTCTTCTGCCATATTTTTAAATCTGCCTTTCAATCTAACATAAAAGCTGCTCTTAATCAAGAAATTTGCCTTTCCAGCTGTTTTTTGTTAGTATATTCTCGTTCTCATATTATTAATATATTGTTATGAAAAAAAAGATCCATCCTGAATATTACCCTAAAGCAATAGTAAGCTGCAGTTGTGGAGCGAAGTTTTATGTCGGCTCCTCTGTCCCTGAAATGGAGGTAGAGATTTGCTCTCACTGCCATCCTTTTTATACTGGACAAAAGAGAGTAGTTGACTCTACCGGCCGAGTAGAACGCTTTAAGCAAAGAACTCAAAAAACAAAACATCTAAAATCACAGAAACCAGTAGAGAAAAAGAAAAGGCACCAGAAGAAAGAAGACAAGAAGAAATAATCTTTCTATGAATAAGCTTGAGGAATTAAAGAGTAAGAAAACAGAACTTCTCAAGAAACTCAGTGAGCCTGAGTTTCTTTCAAATAAGAACGATTTTGAAGAATGCTCTCGCCAACTGAAAAGCTTAGAAAAAGATATCACTCTTCTGGAAACAATAGAAAGAGTTACAAAGAAAATAAAGGAAGACGAAGAAATCATCTCTCAGGATTCCGATAGTGATCTCATTGCTTTAGCAGAAGAAGACCTGAAAAAAAATAAGCAACATCTGGAAAATCTACTTTCAATCCAAAAAAACAGAGAGAAGGAAGAACAAGACCCTTTCCTGATGGTAAAAAGCGTTATTATAGAGATTCGGGCAGGAACAGGTGGAGAGGAGGCCGCTCTGTTTGCCCAAGATTTATTTAGAATGTATAGCCATTATGCTGTTAAAAACCAATGGCCGGTAAAAATAATCCATTCTAGCAAAACATCTTTAGGGGGAATTAAAGAAATAGTTATGGAAATAGAAAACAAAGAAGCTTTTGATAAACTACAATTTGAAGGAGGGGTCCACCGAGTTCAAAGAATACCCAATACTGAAAAATCAGGCCGATTGCATACTTCTACCGCTACTGTTGCTGTTCTCCCTCAAATACAAAACATTGAAATTAAAATAAAACCAGAAGATAT
>CAZYGB010000103.1:0-1625 GCA_964647525.1 uncultured Candidatus Saccharibacteria bacterium
AAAGCCCCGCTAAGATTATTAATCCTAAAGCGGGGCGTAGAATTACAAGCAGAAAGCTAACAACCCAATTCATTAATTAAATACTATTCTCCAGCAGTATAATAACAAGTAGCAGTGAGCGTAGCAATTGCAACGTCCATATCAGTACCTATTTCATAAAGAGTAATCTCTGTGCCACCATCATTTGTTTCAACATCACCATCCCCACCGGTCGTATAATATGTACTTTCCATGTTGGCTACAAGTTTAAATGTACGATTAGTAATATCTCCTACCTCATAAACATAATAACGACCAGGACTTGCACCAACAGTAGTTATATTAGGATCGTGGGGTAAAGAGCCAATTGGCGAACCACCAGCCATACCATTAAAATTAATTGGTATCCATCCATCACCATCTGTTGTAAGGGCAACTGCAGTAGAGGTGGCTGCACCGGCATAACATGAGGCACCAGCAACATCAGCATAGGTTTGAGCTGTATATATACTTCCAGTACTGGAACTAGTTTCGGTAACATAAAAAGCAATTGCTGTTGTTAAAGAACTCAAATCATTCATTCTTTGGGAGTCCCGTGCTTTTTTCAAAAGCTGGACCGGGTTAATTACTAATACAACTGTGGTAGCCAAGATAGCTAGGATACCAATAACGATGAGGAGCTCTAAAAGAGTAAAACCTTTTTTCATTTTATATTTTTTTAATTATATATTAAGTATTTTGTATATACCTCGACCTTTAAAGATGTTTTATATCTGCTGTTATTTTAAAGCCATTTTATATGCTTGTCAACTATTAATTTGAGGAGAAGTGGTTTTCTTCTCTGTTTCCGTTTTCACTTTGTCTACCAGATCATCTATGGAAAGACGGGCTTTAACAAAGTAATCAATCACCCCTAGTGATTTCCCTCTTTCTATATCCGAAGGTTGCCCTAGATTAGAGATTATAATCACCGGCAGTTTTTCTATCTGGGGATCCTGACGAATAGTTTCCAATACCTCAAAGCCATTCTTTTTAGGAAGAATTAAATCAAGCAACATTAAATCTGGTTTTAACCCTTGCCGAGTGAGAAGATCAATCGCTTCGTCCCCATCCTTAGCATGGATTACTTTAAATTGTTCTTTTTGTAATTTCAGCTGGAGAAGACTACTCAAGAAAGCATCGTCCTCAACTAATAAAATTACTGTTTTATTGTTCATATTTATTGATTGTAAAAATATACCAAAAAGCAAAAGTCTTAAGTGGCTCTTATCCGCCTCCCCACTCAAAACCCTATCTTCCTCATAAGTATATCAAAACATAAATAAAAAACAACCCTGCCAAGGCAAGATTGTTTTTTCGTTCCTTCCTTTCTGGTTATCCTAAGAATATAGATAGTCTTAACTTAAGGCTCCAAGACCAACACCTTTTCTCTTGCGAGAAATCAACCTTTGTCTGAATAATTTAAGATATCCAGACAATAAGTATATAAATAAAAGTTTCACCCCCAGCTTCCGCTAGTGGTGCCTTGTTATGACTTAGCCCCTGTCACCGAACCTAGCTTAATTTCTGCAAAGCAGAACTTTCGGCTATTCTCGGCTTCCTTGACTTGACAGGCGGTGAGTACAGAGCTCGAGAACGTATTCACC
>CAZYGB010000104.1:0-1610 GCA_964647525.1 uncultured Candidatus Saccharibacteria bacterium
ATCCAGCATTTATTTCTAGCCTCCTTGTATAGCCAAAAAGGTACGGATGCTTTACTGTTTAAAGGAGGAACTGCCCTAAAAATTGTTTTTCATAGCCCACGATTTTCTGAGGATTTAGACTTTAGTGTTCAAAAAGCTATTCCCAAAGCTGCCTTGGAGAACTTTGTCTTAGAAGCCATTACCGGAATAGAAGACGAGGGGATTACGGTAGAATTAAAAGAGACTGGATTCACTACAGGAGGTTATTTGGGGATTATTTCCTATGCTTTCTATGGTTTTAAAGGGATAATTGAAATTGAGATTTCCTTGCGAAACAGAGGATTTCTATCTAAATCTATAACAACCGTTGTTTCTGATTTTATTCCTGCCTATATGCTGGTATATCTATCTTCCCAAGAGATGGTAAAAGAGAAATTAGCAGCCTTATTAAAGAGACATAAGCCTAGGGATTATTACGATTTATATTTTATTTTAAGGCATCCAGAATTAAACAAATTTGTAGATTTCAAGCAGCTTTCTCTGGTTAAAGAAGATTTTGTAAAGGAAAGAATAAATTTTAAAAGCGAGTTGAAAATATTGTTACCTGTTAGCCATCATGCAATTTTGACGAATTTTAAACAATCTTTAATTGGAGAAATAGATAAATTTAGTACTTAATCTTGTATATGTGTGGTATTACTGGTGTTTATAATTTAAATAAAAAAGCAACCGTATCAGAAGAAGTAGTTAAAAAGATGCGGGATACTTTAGTGCACCGGGGTCCTGATAGTGCGGGAATATATATATCTTCTGATGAAAAGATAGGTTTGGGCTTTCGTCGTTTAGCTATTATTGATTTATCTCAAGCCGGGAATCAGCCGATGAGTAATGAAGATAAAACAGTCTGGATGGTTTTGAATGGGGAGGTATATAACTTTCCGGGATTAAAAGCAGCTTTAATTCAGAAAGGTCATACCTTTAAATCTCATACTGATGCTGAAGTTGTTCTTCATCTATATGAAGAACAAGGAGAGAAGTTGGTAGATGATTTAAATGGAATGTATGCTTTTGTTCTCTGGGATGAGAAAAAAAAGAAATTATTGGCAGTCCGGGATAGATTAGGAATTAAGCCATTTTATTACTACTTTAAAGATAATGTTTTTATCTTTGGTTCAGAAATAAAGGCTATTTTAGAACATCCCTTGGTAAAGAGGGAAGTTGATTTGGAAGGAATTAGCCATTATCTTACCTTTGCCTGTACTCCTGCTCCTTATACCTTATTTAAGGATATTCATAAATTAGCTCCCGCTCAGTATCTTACCCTGGATCAAGAAGGTAATTTAGAAATTAATTCCTATTGGTCTCCTGTTCAGAATAAAGAGAAGAGGATACGGGATCAGGAAAGTCATTTTATAGATAAAACACGTACTTTATTAAAAGAATCTATTGAAGAACAGATGGTTTCTGATGTTCCTTTTGGTTGTTTTCTTTCGGGGGGAATAGATTCTTCCACTAATGCGGTTTTGATGTCTCGGGCAATGGGAAAGCCGGTAGAAACCTTTTCTATTTCCTTTAAGGACTTGTCAAAATATGATGAATTTCCTTATTCCAGGAAGATAGCAAAGCTGTTA
>CAZYGB010000105.1:0-1586 GCA_964647525.1 uncultured Candidatus Saccharibacteria bacterium
TATTATTACTGCCGATATTAAGATACCAGAGAGAAGCAAAGAGGATAGATTAGGTACCCGAATAACCATTATGGAAATCATGAGTATTGTAGCCAGAGATAAAAGTACCACCCACTCCAATTTATCTAGTCTGTCTTTTCCATACATAAATAGTTTCTCGCGGGCAGTAGTAACTTCATTTAAAATTGGAAGAAAATTGGTGAAAGTTTCGATTTCTCTGTTTGTTTTTAACTCTCCCATATCCGCTAATGACTTCATAATGTTATTAAAATGAGGGTCAATTTTTCCATAGTCAGTCCATTCTACCTTAAAAAACTCTCTAATATATTTATCAATCAATTCTTGCTGTTTCTTAACCCACTCTTTATGCTGGGGAAAATTACCCAATCCTTGTACATACAAGTAGTACGTTTGCAAGCCACTTACTTCTACTGCTACATTATCTCTTATCTTCTGAAATCTGGTCCATAATTCTGTGATGAAAAAGCCAACCAAAATGCCAAAAAGAAGACCCACGACACCAAAGATAGATTCCACTCCTTTGGTTTCCCCGGCTCTGATTGGGATAACAAAAACGGAGACAAAGGATATTAATATTACTGTAATAACCCAATATTTAGTTTTGATTCTTCCTAAAAACAGCATGATTTATGATATTAGTTTTTCTATCCCCTATATTTTAATAATAACACTATTAAAATTAGACCTCAAGTGGGAGTCCAACTTCTGAATATCACTTCCAAAGAAAATTTTCTTTTATGACAAATATAAGAATAAGAAAGTTCCTTATAAAACTCTTTCTATTCTGAGTAGAACTAGTTAATAAAAAGATTATTCTAATCGATCAGAAATTTTTCCAACTTGAATGGTAACCATTACAGCAATTACTGTAACTAGAATAGCATAGGTAAGCATTGCTCCCAGGCTATCCGGGGTGCCAAATATCTTTTTGAATAAAACTTTAATTGTATCGTTCCAAGCAAGAGCAGCTACTAGCCCAAAGGCAGTAGTAAGGAGAACAGTTAATTTTTCTATAACAGCTTTCTTCATATTTTTCTGTATTTATAATTTTATATTACTTTTTTATTTGTTTAATTCTTTATTCCAATAAGCCCTAATGATTTTTCGCTTTCCATTATATGTCCAATGATGAATAATGGGGAAATTATGATAGATCCAGATACTAATCGCTTTCTGGTTACCCATATAAAAACCAATATGAGAATGCCCTTTCTGTTCCTTCCAGACCAAGATACTACCAGGAGCAATTTTAGGGATAACTAATATTTCTTTCCATTGAGACTTCCTTAAATCTTTTTCTGTTCCCTTCACTGTCACATGAACCCCTTTAATAAGATCGAAGGTTTTTAAAATTGAACTCACAAAAAAAGCACAGGAAGTAGAACCATTATGAACAATATCTCTCTTCTTCCCATTAACTAGGGCATAATTATTACACCATAAGAGAGAACCACAGGAATTCTTAATCATTGCCAAATAAGTATCCCTTTTCAATAATTTTATCTCTGTATTTTTCTTCATTTTTTCTACTTACTTTATATAACTATCTAAATATAGCATTGTTA
>CAZYGB010000106.1:0-1584 GCA_964647525.1 uncultured Candidatus Saccharibacteria bacterium
TCTCGAAAAGCGGTGCCCGCAAGGGCTTGGAGGTTCGAATCCTCCACCCTCCGCTTTTATCTTAAATGATATTTTTTAATAGTTAATGGTTTCACCCAAAACTAAAAGAATTATTTCTTATTTTCTTTTCTCTTGTCTTATAGGAATAGGGATTTTTATTTTTGGCTTCTATCTTAATTATACCTTTCATCCCTACTGTCTTAAATTAGGTTACACTCTTTGTGCAGCAGTAGGGGAGGATTTTTATTCTCTTTATCAGAGTAGTTACAGTTTTTTTCACTTTAATTTTATTTATGGAAAGCCTGCTTCTCTTAATCTGGTTACTCCTTACTTTATGCCATTTAAATATTTACCTGCCACTCCACTGCTTGTAGGTTGGCCATTTGTGTTATTTTCTCATCCGGATTCTGCTTATCAGTTCTTCCTCTGGATTTCTGTTGTTCTTCATTTATTGTCTCTTTATATATTGTATTTGATAGGAAAAAAACTGAAAGCAAAACCGGTAACCATTGCTTTAGTCCTGTTTATCTGGCTTTCCTATTTTTCTATTCTTAGCAACTGGCGTATGGGACAATTCAATCATCTTGCTGCCATATTCTTTTTATTCATGGTAGCAGCTATTCTTTATAAGAAGAAAATATTTACTGCCTTAAGCTGGATTATATCTCTTGCCTGGAAACCGGTGACAATTCTTGCTTTTCCTTACTTTTGGAAAAGAAAAAATAAACAAGCTCTAATTTTATTTTCTTCACTGTTTATTTTCTTTACTGCTGCTTATTTAGGTTATTGGCAGCTTTATTCCCCTTCGGCAATAAAGACATTTTTCCAAACAATTTTACTTCAGGGGAACCGTCTTCCTTTACAGGTGCATTATATCGATAATTTTGGTGTTTATGCCCTGGGAGGAGAGATATTTTTCGATCATGGGAGGAAAATTTGGAACGTTTTCTCCTTGATTTATCCTTATTTAGTATTACTGTTTTATTTCTTTGTAACATTGCGAGTTAAATTAGAAAAGCAATCAGAAAGGATTTATTACTTGCTGTTTACCTTAGCTACATTGTTAATGTGGCATAAGGAACTTTGGGAAAGCTGGCTTGTTCTATGGTTGCCAATAGTAACAATTCTTCTTCTGATGAGTAGAAAACGTAAGGATAAAATTTTTATTCTTGTAAATATAGCTTTCTTAGCTACTCCCAGCTTGTATTATTTTCAGCAACTTCACCCCCTTCCGTTATGGAGATTTGTTTTAATAGCAGAGAAGGCCATTCCTCAGTTATTGATTTATTTATTTCTTATTTGGAAATTGTTATCAGGGGATAGGAAAAAAGAATCTATTGGGCCAGTACCAGACCGATGATTTTTTTAACTCTGGTCTTCTTTAATATCCGGGCTGCTTCTTCCATGGTAGCCCCACTGGTATAAACATCGTCTACTATAATAACAATCTTCTCTGTTAGATTTTGTTTTAGAGGATTCATCTGGAAAATCCCTTTAACATTTTCTTTTCTTCTTTGGGTATCTTCTATTTGAGCCTGGGGAGGATTATCTTTAATTCTCTGAAGGGCGTCAGGTATATAATTC
>CAZYGB010000107.1:0-1584 GCA_964647525.1 uncultured Candidatus Saccharibacteria bacterium
AGCGCTAAATCAGCAATAGACTATATATTATCAAAAGTGGACTTAGCTATTGCCCAGAGACGAAAGTTAGTAAAAGAAGACACCACGAAAGAAAAAACAAAATCAGAAAATTAATTTTTATGATAAACACTAAAGATATTCAAAAATTAAGGGAAGAGACTCAAGCACCAATAATGGAATGCAAAAAGGCCCTAGAAGAAACGAAAGGTGATAAAGAAAAAGCAAAAGAGATACTTCAAAAGAAAGGTGAATTACGAGCAGGAAAGAAACAAGACCGTCTTACCCAGAGTGGAATAATAGAACCATATATTCATGCTAATGGGAAGATAGGTGTTTTGATAGAACTACGCTGTGAAACAGACTCGGTAGCTAACAATGAAGACTTTCATAAGTTAGCTCATGATGTGGCAATGCAAGTGGCAGCAACTAATCCTCCTTATCTTTCCTCCCAAACAATACCTTCCCAGGACTTAGAAGGTCAAAAAAAGAAATATACAGAAGACATTAAAGACGATAAAAAACCGCTAGAAATTAAGGAGAAGATTATTCAAGGCAGATTGGTAAAATTCTTTCAGGAAAATTGTTTAGAAGAGCAGATGTTTATAAAAGACGAGTCGAAAACAATTAAAGATCTTATTAATGAAGCTACTGCTAAATTTGGAGAGAAAATAGAAATTGGACATTTTGCTCGCTTCCAGATTTAATGCAGATAATTATGTTTGATATCCTTCCTCCTTTACTAATAATTGTAGGTTTAGTTGGTTTGATTGTTATTTTTAATCATTCTTCTTCCAAGGAGAATATGTTGCCTTTAGAAGAAGGGAAAGAAAAAATATGGAAAGGAAACCGATTCTTTCAGAAAATATCTCTCTTCTTTGAAAAAGTTCGTAATTATCGATTGCAAAGTCGTTTTCTGTCTTCTCTGGAAAGGTTGTTAGTACGGTTGCGCATAGTAATTTTAAAATTAGATAAATCTGTTTCCAAAAACCTGATTCACTTAAGAAAAGGGAGAATGAAGAGGGCAACAGAGGAAAAGGTGAGTAGTTTTTCTTCGGTATCTTCTGTCTGGGAAGAAGGAGACAAGGAACTTCCCTCTTCTCTTAGTCTGGATTTCTCGGAAGAAGAGAAAAAGATCCTGCGTCGTTTGAATAAGTTTCCTCAAGAAGTAGATACTTTGATAAATTTAGCTCGAATTTATCTCTGGAAAAAAGATTTTTCTTCAGCTCGAGCAGTATTGTTACAGGCCTATGAAATAGATGAAAAGAATAAAGTGATTCGATCCTTATTGGTAGAATTAAAAGAAAAGGAAGAAAATATTCAGCAGTCGGGAGAAGATAAGCCGGAGTAGCTCAATGGCAGAGCAACGGTTTTGTAAACCGTAGGTTGGGGGTTCGAGTCCTCTCTCCGGCTCCAGGTCTCCAAAGATTATTAGTACATTTAATATTGATTTTTATCTAGGACCCTGTAAAATACTATGTGAATTAGGGATATCAGTAAAAAGGCTCTTACTTACTAGGGAATAGATAAAAAGGTTTGTAATAGGGCAGGTGGCAGAGTGGTCAATTGCATCAGACTGTAAATCTG
>CAZYGB010000108.1:0-1580 GCA_964647525.1 uncultured Candidatus Saccharibacteria bacterium
GGGGCTTTTGCTATACTGGGTTTTAAAAAAGAAATTTCCGCAAGAGAAATTTTTAAAATTAATTTTTTATATTTTTTCTAGTGTAATAATATTTAAGTCTATCTTTTCTACAATTCTTAATTGGTGGTTATGGTCTCAGCAGGGAATTACACAACGTCTTCTTCCTCCTTATTCGTCTATAAACTATCTCCTAAAATACTCTTGGCAGCATTATTGGTTTGAATCAATTGTTACCATTTTTACAGCAATTATAGTATTTCTTGGTATTTATTTTTTAAACAAAAAATTTGAAAATCATTTATTTTACGATGAAGAAAAATATTTAGCTGCTTTAGGTATTTTAGCCACTGGCTGGCCTAATTGTCTTGTGTTTGTTACCCTGGTCCTCTTTTTAGGGGTGCTTTCTCATCTTCTTTTTCTTTTTATGGCAATTATCAAAAAGAGAATTGAAGAAAACCCATTCCGTCTCTCTTTTCTGTATTTTTGGATTCCTGTTGCTTTGCTGCTTTTATTGTTAGGTGATATAATAAACAAGTACTTCGGCATTAGTCAGTTTGTTATTTAGTACGAAAATGAAGTGCGTAATACGAGGTACGCTATATCAAAATTATGGTTCTTCCTCCGCAAATATTAAAAAAATTAGTCCTTCAGACAGAATTGATTTCTGAGAAAGATTTTGATGATTCTCTTCGGGAGGCCCAAAGGGCGGAGAAGAGTGTAGTAAATATTCTTATTTCCCGGGGGCTTCTTACTCAGGATTATTACGCTGATATTTTAGCAGGGTATTTTCATGTTCCCCGGGTTAAATTAGTGGGACGGAATATTCCTAGGGATATTCTGGATATTCTTCCTGAAACAATTGCTCGGAGTCACAATGCTGTTGTTTTTGATAAAAAAGACAATACAATTCATGTTGCATTGTTGGATCCAGCTAATTTAGAGAACTTAGACTTTTTAGAAAAGTATACCAGGCATTTTATTAAAGCATATTTGGCCTTAGAGGAAGATTTGCAGTCAATATTTGCTCAATATGGAGAAGCGGTTTCTGCTGACTTTCAAAACACCATTCAAGAAGGTATTAAAGCTTCCTTAAAGTTAAGGGGGGTGGAAGCAAAAAAGGCTGCTTTGGAAGTGCCAATTGTTTCTTTGACAGATAACTTAATTTCTTATGCTGCATCTCTAGGTGCTACTGATATTCATATTGAACCTTTAGCTGATGAAGTTTTGGTCAGATTTAGGGTTGATGGCCTCTTAAGAGAAGTAGCTCGATTAGCTAAGGAAATTCATCCTGCTATTGTTGCCCGGATAAAAATTTTATCTGATCTTCAGATTGATGAACACGGCAAGCCACAAGACGGAAGAATTAGATACAAGTTTGCTAATACTGTGTTTGATATTCGTATTGCTATTATGCCCACTCTTTATGGGGAAAAGGTAGAGATGCGTCTTTTGGCTGCCTCCACTAAGCCCATGAGTTTAAGCTCTTTGGGAATGTTGGAAGATACTATTAAGACGGCAAAAAACAATCTGAAGAAAACTACCGGAATGATTCTGGTGACTGGTCCCACTGGTTGTGGTAA
>CAZYGB010000109.1:0-1569 GCA_964647525.1 uncultured Candidatus Saccharibacteria bacterium
TCTGGGGATGGGGAGAACGTTCAATTAGCCCCCGAGAAAGAAGACGTTGAAGAGAATAGGTGGCATCTACCCCCCGAATAACATTTATCTCGGCTCTAGTAATAGGACCCTGGTAAGCAATAATGGCTAAAGTTTCCCCGTTTACTGGACTTAATTTCCCTTCCATCTCCTCCTTCTTAAGCTTTCTGGTAATTTCGGACCATTCGGGAGCACTGACTAACAACCACTCTTCTCCTTTCTGAATTAATCTTACTCCTCTTTTTTTTGTTTCCAAATCTTCTTGTAAAGAAACCAGGACACTATCAATATCTTTTTTCTTTTTCCCAGTAATACCGGCTATTTTTTTAGTAGATAATGGCTCTCCTGAGGTAAAAAGAAGGGCTTCTACGATTGATTGGATATCCATATTTCTTTAAAATTACCTTTTTGTTTGATGATAAGCAAATTGTAGCGGGAGAGATGAAGAAGGGCTAAAAAAGTTACAATAATATCCATCTTCCCTCCTTCCTCTTTTATTAAATCATTCAAGCGATAATTCTTACCTTTGGTTAATTGATGAAGAAGGGTATTAATCCTTTCCTGGAGAGTAATTATCTTTTTAATTTTCTTTTCTTCTTTAGCGGGCTGGATTTCCTCCTGCCATTGCTGAATTATCTTTTCAAACCAAGTAACAAAATCCTGAACATTAGTATCAGGAGGAGGCAGAAAACAATTACCTAAATTCTTCTCAGGCGGACGGGAATAACAGTACCTCCCTTTATTAAAAATCTTTCTAACATTCTCTCCTTGTTCCTTGTAAAATTTATACAAACGAAGATGATCCTCTAAATCAGCAATCTCTTCCTCCTCTTCTGGTTTCAATATCAGGGAAGGCAGTATCGCTTTTGATTTAATAAGAAGTAGGGTAGAAGCTATTACCAGAAAATCAGCCAAGGCTTGAGGTGCTACTAAGGTTTGATTATTAATATAGGATATATAGTCCTGGGTTACCTGACCTAGAGAAATTTCAGTAATCTCTAAATTATGCTTCTCAACTAACTGAAGGAGAAGATCAAGAGGACCGGTAAATTTTTCTGTTTGGATTTGATACATTGTTTTTCATCCTATCAACTAGTGTTCATTTGACCCCAGATTGAAGAAGGTTGTCTCCGTTAGCTACCAGGAGGGCTCTGAATTTTGCTTCCAGATCTTTGTAAAAGAAATAACTTTCTTTTTTGTATTCTACTAAAGAGTCCTTTCCTCCGTAGGCTCGTAGAGCGGTGGAATCACGCAAAAAGCCCATCTTCTCAATATGATTCATCCAAAGATTATCCAGTAAACGAAGGCTTATTTCTTTCAAAATGGTACCTATTTTTTCTTCTCCCAAGCTGTTAATTTTTTCTTCCAACCTGTTCTCGGGAAGCTCTTTCCCCTCTTCCGAAAAAGCATTCCTAAGGTATTCTATAAATTCCTGGGGATCTTTTTCTAAGAGAGCATCTCTTCTACGGTAAATGGCTATTCTTTGCTTGTTAATAATATCATCATATTCTAGAACATGTTTCCTGATATCAAAATAGAAACCTTCAATCT
>CAZYGB010000110.1:0-1465 GCA_964647525.1 uncultured Candidatus Saccharibacteria bacterium
CAATGCCTGCTCTAATCGGTCTTTTAGTTGCAGGGCTTCTCTTTCCCCCTTGTCCTGCTGGCGGGCTATGCCTGTTAATTTTATTAATTGAACAAAAGGAGGCCAAAGATAGTCATGACGATTTTTCATTTCTTTCTGAAAGAATTCTTTTTCCCGATCATCCTTCCAAAAAGAAAAGATGTCATTATCAGGAATTAAGGTTTGGACAATTATTTCCTTCTGAGCTAATTTTTTCAGGTTTTGCAGGATGGCAAAAGTATTTTCCTCACTGCCGTAATCTGGAAGAAAGAGAAGGGGATCAATGGAAGCCACAATAACCAAATCAGCTTTCCGGAGTTGGGGACGAAATAAGGCTTCTGTTCCAATTAATATTTTTACTTTCCTAGCATTAAAATCATTTATTATTCCCAGTTCTTTTTCATCTTCCATCCCTCCCTCTATTCTGGCTATGGGAAAATCAGGCGGAAAAAATTCTTTTACTTCCTGAACAATTCGTTCTGTTCCTAATCCTAAGGGTTTTAAGCGGTACCCCCGGCACTGAGGACAAACAGAAGGAGCGGGGGTGCTATAACCACAGTGATGGCACATTAGAATATTCCCTTTATCGGTATGATGAAAAGTGAGAGGAGCATCACAGTGAGGACATTGGAAAACAAAACCACAATCCTGGCAGACAATACTAGTGGCCAATCCTCTCCTGTTAATAAAGATGAAAGCTTGTTCTTTTTTGTAATTTAATTTCTGTAAAGCGGAACTACCAGTAGAAGACAAAGAAGTGAATTCTTCTTCTTTCTTTCTTTCTTTCTTTAAGTCAACAATTTTAACAATAGGTGATTTCGGCATTGTAATAAAGAGCTAAACGTTGAGCCAAGGTAACTGCATTATAATACGGCCTTTGATCCCAAGATTTATAGGCAGGGTGATTCCCTTCCTTAATAAAAATATGCTGAAGACTATTCCAGGGGAGAAAAACAGCAGAACGGGATCCTATCAATACCCTGGCTTCATTTACAGCTACTTTGGCCCATAGAGAATTGATTTCTTTGACTTTTCCAGAACGGGAATAGGAATATAGGTCTTGTTTCTCTGTCTTTAACTTTTCTTCATAGTATTGTTGATGGAAAACAGTGGGAACAAGAATCAGAACTTGTCCCTGGGTAGAAAGAATACTTTTTTTAATATGATTATAATTTTTTTCTATGCTAATTTTTTGGGAATGGGATTCTATTTTTTCAGGAAAAGAAAAAGAGGAGGTCAGTGATATTGATTGTTTCTGAAAATACTTGATAAGGGATTTCAAGTTTTTAGGAAGAATTGTTTTTAAAGACAGGGAGAGAGGAGAATAGTAATAATGAGAAATAAAGTTCGCTAAAGAAAAGAAGAGGGGAGGCACTATTTCTTCCTGGCATAATACTGTATTAATTTTTTTAATAGCAAAACCAGCTTTCTTAAGGGAAGCTTTTTT
>CAZYGB010000111.1:0-1458 GCA_964647525.1 uncultured Candidatus Saccharibacteria bacterium
GCAATAGTAATCAGCGTTGCTACAACGGTGCTTGCATCACTTGTGGTGGGTGGATAAATGCTGGGTATTGTTGGTACAACTCAGCGGCTGATACCGGTTGCACTACAACTTGCGAAACACATGGTGGGGTTTACAACGGTACTTGCGATTGGGTGAACGATCCAACTACTAATTCGACCTGCTTGCATTGGTATTCTTATGGGGGTGGTAACAGGTCCTCTTCCATGGGTCCTCTTTGGCATCTGGGTGATTGTTATTACCATATAGATGGGAATAATGATTGTGACGGCATCTGGCCTACGTGCATCAGGCAGTGCGCATGCAATGAATGATTGCAACTTTATATATCTTCGCTAGTTATTTTGCGGAGCATATATCTATGAGTTTCTGAAATATAATAGAAATATAATAGAAATATATTATTATTTATGATTTCCAATTTATAATATAGAACCATGCTCAAAAACAAAAACAACCTTATTCTTATTTTAGCTCTTGTTATCTTGGCAATAGCGGTGTTTATTGTTTGGAGTGGGAAGAATATTTCTTTCCAGCGTCCTTACTATGCAGTTTATCTGCAGACAGGGGATATGTATTTCGGCCATCTCTGTCGTTTTCCCCGTCTGACATTAACTGATATTTACTTTCTCCAGCAAGTTCAGAATGAAGGGGAAATGGGTTTGAGTTTGCAAAAGTTTGAGCAGGCAGCTTTCGCTCCCCAGGACAAAATGGAATTGAACAGGAGCAATATTGTCTGGATAGCTAAATTACAACCAGACAGCCAGGTAGTGCAGTTTATTGAAGGCAAGTTACCATTAGCAGAGCCGTCAGTTTCCCAGCCGATTTCCTCATCTCCCAAACCTTAATTAATGAGGTTCAATCTTGGCGGATTCTGTATTTAGTATTTTGTATGGTTCTGTTATTTGCGTTGTTTTGAGATGGGTGCTATTATAAAATAGTTAATTTTTAAGAGTGATGAAGTATAAAAACACATTACAAAAAGGATCTGTCCGTTTTATTGTTTTTAAGGAAAAGAATACCTGGTATGGAGCCGGTTTGGAGTTTAATATTGTGGAATCGGGAAGTACTCCTCAGGAAGCAATGTTGCTTTTATTTGAAGCTTTAAGGGGGTATATAGAATCAGCTAAAAAAATTAAAGCCCGACCGAATATTCTCAATCAAAAAATAGACCCCGAATATGAACAGATGTGGAGGGCCCTATCAAAACCAAAAGGTAAGCAGAAAGAACTGAAATCAGTGTTTAGCTCAGGATATATGAATATTCCAGCATTAATGGGAAGGTTGTCATCTGTGACCGCTACGCTGATTCGACGACGGTATACCAGGGGTATGGGCGGGGGCTGGATAAGAAAACGGTGGCGTCGGTCAACGAAGTCGGCATGCAGGGTTTCGTACCTGACCTGACCGTGCTGCTGGATATGCCGGTTGAAGAGGGTC
>CAZYGB010000112.1:0-1426 GCA_964647525.1 uncultured Candidatus Saccharibacteria bacterium
TAATTGGAATTTGTTATTCCTTTTTAAGTATTTCCCTTGTTAGCCAATAATTATTTTTTCTTTTTCTTTGCTTTTTTTTTGCATGCCATTATTTCACCTCTCAAAATTATTTTAAACTGTTTGTGATCTTATTCTTGATTTTTTCTGCTTCTCCTTCTTTGTATCTGCCCTGAGGCCAAAGCTTTAAACCATCATTCTTGAACCTTGGTATTAAATGGAAATGGGCATGCATGACAACCTGGCCTGCTGCCGGCTCGTTGCTCATATTAATGCTAATGCCGTCTGCATTTACTGCTTTTATTATAGCTTTTGAAACCTTCTGGATTGTTTCTATATATCCTTTTAGCTCATCTTCTGGCATGTCAAGCAGATTCTTATAATGCTTTTTTGGTATTACCAGAGTGTGACCTCTGTTAACAGGCCCAATATCCAGAAAAGCAAAAAACTTCTCATCCTCAAAAACCTTTGAGCAGGGAATTTCTCCCTTGATTATCTTGCAAAATATACAATCCATTTTAACCTCCTATAATTCCATTAAATTATATTTGCTTTGGCCCATGCCAAACTTCTCTGCTGCCTTAACCTGTTCTGTCCCTGATTTCTTATTGAACTTCAAAAAAACATCTTCTCCCTCATTTTTTAATATAATATCATAAGCAGCCATATCAATTGCAACACCATCATGGCTTGCCAAAAAACCAATGTTATTTGCAATAATCTCTCCTGGATGTGACTCGCAGTCGCATAATTGAGTAATGTTTTTTAAGAATGAAATATAATATACTTTTTTGAATTTTGATTGTGCAACAGAAGCTCCCTCTGCTAATAATGTATCAAAATAATTTACCCTTGTTTTAATTGCAGAATTAGGGCATGCGTAAACACAGTCAGAACAGCCATAGCATGCTCCAAATATTGGCTTGTCATTTACTTTCAAAGTTCCTAAAGGGCATGCTCTTTCACAAGCCCTGCATTGCGTGCATTCTCCAACAAATACTGGCTCTCCTCCATGATGTATATCTCCCTTTGTCTTTTTTGTCAAAGCCCCCATTCCTAGGTTTTTAATGGCTCCGCCAAAACCAGTGCAAATATGTCCCTTAACATGGCTTATAACCAAAACAGCATCTGCATCAGCAAGCTCCTTGCAAACCTCATAAGTTAAATTTTCTCCTTTTATATTAATATGCTCATCATTTGTCCTGATCTCGCCAAGCCTGCCCCATCCTTTTTTAATGGCAAAATTCTTGTAAGATTTGGAATTATTTCTTAAGCTGCTGTATTTCACTAGTGAATCAAACAAAAAGAATTCTATGTTAAGCTCATTTAAAATGTCTGTTATTGGCTTAATATCCTCTGGCCTAAAGGCAGTTTTATTGCCTGGCTCACCAAAATGAATCTTTATTGCAATTTTATTACAATCTTTAAA
>CAZYGB010000113.1:0-1403 GCA_964647525.1 uncultured Candidatus Saccharibacteria bacterium
TTCCTTTGATTGCAACGCAGAGAAAGAACAACTTGATGTAAAAGATCTTTATTCAAAGGTTGAGTGAATATGCTCTCTGGTAATTCTATTTCACCTATTACTTTTCCTTTCTGATTATATAAAGATTCCTTCATAATTTTAAGCACTGATTTTTAAAAGAGATCCCCTTCTCCCCGGTAAAGCTCCTTGGAGATACAACCGATTATTCTTGGGGTCGACTTTCACTACTCTGACTTTCTTTAAAGTGATGGTGTCATTGCCCATTCTTCCCGCCATTCTCATTCCTGGAATAACTCTTTGGGGTGTGGTAGCACCAATAGAACCGGGAGCTCTCAACTTATCCTTTGTTCCATGACTGGCAGGACTCCCTTTAAAACCATATCTCTTTACTACCCCCTGAAAACCCTTTCCTTTACTGGTTCCCTGCACAACCACTAAATCGTTTTCTTGAAATATCTCTACTGATATTTTATCTCCTCTTTTCCATTCTTTTTCCTTATTATTTTCAGAAGGCACAATAAATTCTCTCAGCCAACGGAAATTCTCCAAACCATGTAAATGCCCTTTCTGAGGCTTAGCTAATTTATTTTTATGTCCAAAACCAACCTGTATCGCTTCATAACCATCTTTTTCATTTTTTTTAATCTGGGTAATCTTAACAGGCCCTGCTTCTATAATAGTCACAGGAACCACTTCCCCGGTCTCTTTAAAAATCTGGGACATACCTATTTTTTGCGCGAGAATGAACTTCATATATTTTAACATTGAAAAACTGGGCTCCAGCCCAGTTTTTGTTGTTTACTTCTAGACTAGCTTTTCTTCCTGGATTAAATCTTAATTTCTATATTCACTCCGGCTGGAAGATCAAGATTGCCCAAAGATTCGATAATTTTTTGACTAGGATTCAGTATCTCAATCAATCTTTTATGAATCCTCATTTCAAATTGTTCTCGAGCGTCTTTCTTAATAAAAGTAGACTTATTCACCGTATAGCGGTGAATATCTGTAGGCAATGGTACAGGTCCCCTAATCTTCGCTCCGTATCTAATTGCTGTCTCAATAATTTGACGACAAGAATTATCAAGGACGCGATGATCATAGCCCTGAATCTTTATCCTAATTTTTTGTTGTGGTGCAATCTTTGAAACCGGCACAGAATTACCAGATTAAATTTAAAATTATCAAGTTGTTTTATTTATCTATTTTAGTTACTACTCCTGCTCCTACTGTTTTGCCGCCTTCCCTGATGGCAAAACGAGAACCTTCATCAAGAGCTATAGGCACAATCAGTTTTACATTCATCTTGATATTATCACCTGGCATAACCATCTCTATTCCTTCGGGAAGAGTTACCTCTCCTGTTACATCAGCAGTGCGAATGAAGAATTGAGGTTTGTATCCAG
>CAZYGB010000114.1:0-1349 GCA_964647525.1 uncultured Candidatus Saccharibacteria bacterium
GAGTATATAAGTCACCGGCCATACTAGTCAAAAAGGTTCCAACATCGTTCCATAGCCCCAGCCGTCTAGTTTTTTTATCGAGGGACCGAGACACTCAAAAGATGTTTTTAAAACAATAATTTGACCAGATTTATCGATAAGAGTATAATTTAATTAACAAATTATTATGTTGAACGGTGGGGTAATTATTAATCAAATAATTTCTTTGGAAACTCAAGTGCCTTTTTAAGGCATTTTTTATTATTTAATGCGAATAAATTATTATGGATATAAAACCAAGAAATATAATTGATGCAATAAAAAATGTAACACCTTTTCAACAAGACGGTGTAGCAAAAAATTATGAAAATATACCTGTAGATTGGGAAGTTTATTTTACTTCAATTTTCCACAAGGAAGATAAAAGAATAGGATTAATGTTTGCGCCAGACAGAAATACTTATTCTCCTTGGATATATTGCACAGTTAATTCAGAAGACTATCCGGAGATAAAAGTGATGAAAAAAGGACAAAAGATTTTTATAAGTGGAAAAATAGAAAAAGCAAATGAACGCTCTATTTATTTAAAGAGTTGCAAACTTAAATTTAAAAAAGATAAAAGTTATAACAAGAAGGATACTATTATTCAAGTTAAAAACCCTCAATTGCATTTCGGGAAAGGCGATAATGTAGGTGGAGATAAAATAGAGAAAGATGAGAATCAGAAAGAAACATATCCAAGGAGTATAGAGGAGGGCAAAAAAAGTTGGTTTTCTATGGAAAATCCGATTATTTGGATCATATCTTCTTTGATTGTATTTGCTTTATTTTACTATTTTTTTGGAAAATAATTTGTAAGAAATTTATAATTAGTCAAAAAGGTTCCAACATCGTTCCATAATCCCATAACTAAAACAATAATATGGCCCCTGAACAAAAAATTTTTATTGTAATGAAAAGAATAAGAGAAAAATACTTAATTTCTCCAAAAGATTCTGATATAAATTATATTGCTGGATCTGAAACGAATTTAAAAGCAGAAGAGGAGATATTGATTTTAAATAAATTGAACGACGAGGGTATTATAAAAATAATTGGTAATTTTAGTTCAGAATATATATGAGTTTAAATAATCCAGGATATATCTTTGAATTGAGAATTATTAAGTCAAATTTTGATGCATTATATAAAAAATATGAGGCAATTTTTGTTGAAGAGCAACGCAAAAATGATTCTTCTAAAAGAAACATAGAAAACGATCATTTCATTTTATCAAGCTTACACCCAGATATTTATAATAAATGTCACGAGCTTTACGAAAAAGGGCTTATTCAGAGGCAGCTGAAAAAGGATTCAAGATCGTACGAGAT
>CAZYGB010000115.1:0-1343 GCA_964647525.1 uncultured Candidatus Saccharibacteria bacterium
GTGCTGTTTCTTCTGTGTAACCTCTAACTGTTCCTTGAAATCCATATTACCTCCTCAACTTTTTTATATTTCCCCTATTATTAGCCAGGGGCGATATAATTTCATATATGAATTACTAATCATCCAAACACCACAAAAAGCCTTTTGTGGTTCTGCATAATAGAATTTGTCCTTAGACTTAAACACAACCCAAGCGTGCAGACTCTTATCATACCATCCTATAACTAAAAAGAAATTAAGACCCGCTTCCTCAGCTTGCTCTAAAAATAAAGTGGAGTATTCCATACATTTATTCTCCCCTAATGACATATATTGTGTGGTTACTTTATGTCGTATGAAATTCTGGGAGTCTATAAAATTAGTGTTGTTAACCTGCCCAATAACTATGGGCTTTGGTATTGAAATGAAGTACAGTAAGCCAATTATTAAAACTAAGGCAATCCATTGTTTAACCTTCATTATATCTATCCCTCAGAGAGGCAAGCTATCTTAAAGTAAAATTTACTTGCTGAGAGCATCTATCTTCGCCTCCAGAACATCTAACTTATCAGCCAGTTGCTTTATAGCTCCTATTGTTATACTTATCGAACCCCCTACAGACATCATATTATTAGGGGTAGAATTGAAGTCTTGTTCAATCTTAGCAAGTTTCTTGGCTCTGCCTTTACCAACCTTATTCAGAGCTTTCTGAAGCTTTGCTTTCTTCTTCTCTCTTTTTTCGTGGGTGATAGCAGTAGTTAATGCTTCTCTAACTTTGTTTTCACTTTCAATGAGACTTTGTTCTTTCTTTGCCAACTGAAGTTGAGGTCTCAAACCAGCAGGGATAGATTCTGCATCAAACTCATGTGGTGAACCAGCTTTGGCTTTAATCTTTCTGATGAGAGCTAAATCATCTACATCATCCCAGGGTTCATTGGTAACATAGATGTTATCAAAGTAACCTCTGGCCCACCGAGTACCTGTATATCCTAAATCTTTTGTCCCATCTGAACCAGGTACTAAATCTTCCCAACATGTTACCTTATCACCACCAAGCAAATCAAGACCTGTACCACTATCATCAGAGAGAATAGCAAGTCCTGTATTAGTAGGGTAAATAAAATGGTCATAGTCCCTACGTTCAAATTCTAAGTCGCTAGTACCACCATCACCACCTATTAATATGCCATACTCATCATCTATTACTATATATCCTTCACTATACCACTCACCATCTACCCTAATATTAGAGTTAAGCTCTATATGTCCTGCACTAATAGAAGTAGCCTTTACCTTCTCATAAGTGCTCCCATCATCAATATCATCTAAATCTCCACCAATATCACCAAGGTCTCCATCACATT
>CAZYGB010000116.1:0-1295 GCA_964647525.1 uncultured Candidatus Saccharibacteria bacterium
CTGCCAAAAGACTAGCTACTGTTCCCAATATAATACCAAAAACTGTTTGGGCTAAGAAAATAACTCCAAAATGAGACCAGAAATACAAGTTGATACTCAGTCCGGTAGCAAATCCTTCTATTCGAGGCCCTAACCAAATCACCAAAGGAATCAAAATTAAGGTAGATACACAAGAAGCAATTAGTCCTTGCAACATTCCCTCTAAAAGAAATGGTTCCCTGATAAAGCGATTGGAGGCTCCCACTAATTTCATTATTTCTATTTCTCCCCGCAAAGAATAAATAGCCATCCGAACACTGTTAAAACTGATAATAACACTAAGAAAGGTCAGTATAGCCATAAGAACAAATGATCCCAGCTTAACCCCTCGTGCTAATTGACCAATTCGCGCTAATATCATCTGATTCTCAGTTAAATCTATTGTAATCAGTTTACTTGTAAAATTAGATTTATTAATAAAGTCAACAATTTTCTGATAATCATCAGAATTGCGAGCTTTAATATTTAGGGAAGCTGATAACGGATTATCCCCTAGTTCTTCCAGGGCTTTTTGGATTACTGAATTATTGGTATTTCTCTCTTGAAATAACTCCAGGGCTCCCTCTCGAGAAATATAATCAATTTTAGATATTTCTTCATGACCAATTAATTCATCCCTTACTCTTAAAATATCTTCTTCTGGAATATCAGTCTTGAAGTAAATACTAATATCCATCTTATCTTTTAAGGCACTGACTAGAAAATTAGCAGCATGATTAAACATCAATATAGAGCTAAAAATGATCAGGCTAACAGTCATCATCGTAATACAGGCAATGGTAATCCAGCTATTTCTCTTTAAACCCTGCCAAGCAGTCTGAAAAATTCTTTTTGCTGCAGAAATCATATAATTGAATATTATATTTAAGTTAAATCAAGTATTTACCTTCTTTCTCGTCTCTAATCAATTTACCTCCTTCCAAGCTAATAACCCTTTTTTCTAAAATATTTACTATCTCCTTGTCATGAGTGGAAAGAAGTACTGCTGTCCCTAACTGATTGATTTTATCTAATAATCGAACGATTTCCCAGGTATTAATAGGATCAAGATTACCGCTTGGTTCATCAGCTAGAATTACTTCCGGCCTTTGAATTAAAGCTCGAGCTATTACAGCTCTTTGTTTTTCACCAGCTGACAACTGGCAAGGAAAGTTATTGGCTTTGCTTTCTAAATTCACTAATTTAAGAACTTCCGGTACGTCTCTCTTAACTTCCCTTTCTGAATAACCGGCTACCTCCATAGCAAAAGCTACATT
>CAZYGB010000117.1:0-1223 GCA_964647525.1 uncultured Candidatus Saccharibacteria bacterium
CTTTATGTTCTTCTGACCCAACGGAGAATAAAACACTCTCTTTACTATTTGGATTTAACAGATCAAAACTTGAAAGATCTGAGAACAGAATTAGTGAAAGTGAAGGGAGAAGAAGAATCTTTCTCTCAGTTTTTAGAAAAATTGATGCCCCGAGCGTTAAAAGAGGCCTTATCTTTGAATAAAGATTCTCTGGATGAAGAAACCCTCTTTTTAGCTTCATTAGATGCGGACAACGAAACAATAGAAGAAATTTTAGAACGGCAACGTCTAAAAAAGAATGATTTTGCCATTGCTTTTGTCCTCAATCGTTTAAGCCGTCAGAGGCAGATAAGATTAATAAGGGGATTAGCAGATATGAAAGCCTTGCATTATCAATTTCGCTTTAAGCGGAAGAGAGTGAACATTTCTCTTACATCCCGCCCCACTCCTCTCTTAGATGTATACGGTACTGATTTAACCGATTTAGCGGAGGAAATGAAAATTGGGACAATGATTGGTCATCAGAAGGAATATCAGGAAATGGTTCATTCCCTTACCCAGGAAGGAAAGAAAAACGTCTTGCTTACTGGTTCCCCTCAAACAGGTAAGCAAACCATAGTGTCTTATCTCGCCTTCAATCTTATTCGGGAAAACGTTCCCAATGAATTATTGGATTATCGTTTAGTAGAATTGGGTATCTCCTCTCTTTTAGAAAATGCAAAAAACCCTTTGGAAGTAGCAGATCGTTTAATGAGGATTGTCAGAGAAGTGTTAAATAACAGAAATATTATTTTATTTTTACCTAATTTTTCCGGATACAAATTATTTACTCAAGAAGGGGGACTGAGTATTCTTAAAATATTAGAACCGTTGTTTGATTCTTTTCAAACACCGATCCTAACCACCTCCACTCTTAAAGATTACCATCGGTATTTAGAAAATGATTCTGTGGTGGAAGAGAATTTTAGTGTTTTGAGAGTGAAGCCAGTTTCTCGAGAAGAGGCGATCAAAATTTTAGCTTTTCAATCATTATGCTGGCAGAGAGAGAAAAAAATCAGGGTAAGTTACCAAGCTATTAAGAGAGCAGTGATGTTAGCAGAACGTTTTTTGGCTACAACTCCTCTTCCGGCTTCCGCGGAGTCTTTATTGACAGCAGCAATAGAAGGAGTGAAAAGCAGAAAGGGAAAGTCAGTAGGAGAAATAGATGTAGTAAATTTAGTGAGAGAAAAAACAGACATTCCTTT
>CAZYGB010000118.1:0-1212 GCA_964647525.1 uncultured Candidatus Saccharibacteria bacterium
GGTAGTATTCCCTAATTTAGGAATAAAGATATCACCACCATTAGCGGTTACACTAAAGGTAACAGAAGTATCTCCTAAATCATTTGTATGGGTAGTACTGGAACCAGAAACAGTAAAGTTATTTGCTGTCATGGCAAAAGTAGGAGCTACTAGGAAAACATACTGGGTATTACCAGTAACACCAGTTCCTGCAGCAGTAATAACGTTACTGTTGCTATCAATACCAGTCAAACTAGGACCAATAGAAATAACAATTGTAGCGGTACCTGCACCAACAAAGGTAGATAACTGTTGGGCAATGACTGCTTTTACTGTCAAAGTCTTTGTAGTACCAGCAGAAATAGGCAAGGTGAAGTCAGACCAAGTAGAAGTACCTGCACCACCACTCCAACCACTAGGGGCAGCAGCAGCAACTAAAGTGCCACCATCCCAAAGTTCTAAGCTAGTTACATCAGAACTATCTAGCTTAGAATTATCAACAGTAACCTTAATGGTTCCACTGTTGAAAGTGGAAGCAACACCGGTACTTTTGACATTGAATTTCAAGAGATCAATTTTAGTAGTAGCAGTATCACTGACAATCACATTACCAGATACAGGATTATCAGAAGCTACGGTTGTAGTAATAGTAGCTGCCTGAGAAGCACTAATAGCAAGTGATGCCTTAGCAATATTGCTACCTGTTACTGTGGTATATGTTACCCCAGCAGTATCAGAAGAAACAACTCCACTAGCTAAAAGAGTAACTGTATAAGTTTGAGGAGTAACTGTACTAGTTACCGCAGAAACAGCATTAGTTACTACGGTACCTTTCACAGTGAGAACTTTCTGTGTTCCATTAGGAACAATCAAGTTCAAACCACTAATGTCAAAGGTGTAATCATGGGCAAAGGTATTTTTGATAGCATTAGCTTCTGTTATAGGAAGCTCTGCTAACATTGTACTGCCATCCCAAACAGAGAGGGTAGTAAATACTTGCCAAGGAAAAGTAGTGGTATCTACATCCACAACTTCTACTGATACCTTCTTGATTGTCATGTCGGAACCAGTAGCTTTATACTGACCAGCTATTAACTCATAAGTAGCTCCGCCATAGAGAGTGGTCTGAGGGTTAGAAACAGGATAGCTTGTAACACTCAAACTTCCATAGGAAGGACCAACAGTAGTGGTAGTTGTCCCAGCGCATGATAATCCAGTTGTTGGACTAAAGCC
>CAZYGB010000119.1:0-1200 GCA_964647525.1 uncultured Candidatus Saccharibacteria bacterium
GCACGGCAGGGATCGAACCTGCGAACCTTGGCCTTATAAGGACCCTGCTCTACCACTGAGCTACGTGCGCATCTTTTTATCCTTTTATTAATTTTTCAAATTCTTCTTTTTCTAATGTTTCTTTCTTTTCCAGCACCTTAGCAAGATGATCAAGTTTGTTTTTGTTTTTCTTCAGCATCCTTTTTGTTCTTTGATAAGCATTCTTCAAAATATCAGCCACTTCTTTGTCTATTTTGGCTGCTGTCTCCTCAGAATAATTTTTATCTATTGTAATATCTCTTCCTAAGAAGATTAAATCATCGTTTTTCCCAAAAGATATTGGACCAATTTTCTTACTCATTCCATATTTTGTAACTAAACTCCTAGCAATATCACTGGCCTCTTGTAAATCATTAGCTGCTCCTGTAGAAATATCTTTAAACTGAATTTCTTCCGCTACATATCCTCCCAATAGAACACATAATTCATCCAAAAATTCGGAATGGGTCTTCATATATTTTTCTTCTTGAGGCATGCGCATGGTATAACCACCTGCTCTTCCCCGAGCAATAACTGATATCTTCCGTACTTGAGCTGTACCAGGAAACAAGGCAGAAACAAGTGCATGACCCGATTCATGATAGGCAGTAATTTCCTTTTCTTTCTCTGTCAATATTCTGCTCCTTTTTTCTGGTCCTAGAATAACTTTCTCAATAGAGTTTAAAAGTTCCATTTGAGTAATTTGATTCTTGCCTCGCCGAGCAGCAAGAATAGCTGCTTCGTTAACTAAATTAGCCAAATCCGCCCCGGAGAAACCTGGTGTTCTTTCTGCTATTTCTCTTAAGTTAACTTGGGAACTAAGACTTTTCCCTTGAGAATGGACTTTTAAAATATCTTCTCTGTCTTTAATATTGGGTAAATCTAAAATAATTCGCCTGTCAAAACGTCCTGGCCGTAAAAGAGCAGGGTCAAGAATATCAGGACGATTAGTAGCTGCCATTACAATTACCCTGGTATCTCTTTCAAATCCATCCATTTCTACTAAAATCTGATTAAGAGTTTGTTCCCTTTCATCATGCCCCCCTCCAATACCAGTACCTCTAATACGCCCTATAGCATCAATCTCATCAATAAATAGAATAGAGGGAGCAGACTTCTTAGCTGTTAAAAAGGCATCCCTGACTCTACTAGCTCCGACTCCTACAAACATCTCTACAAACA
>CAZYGB010000120.1:0-1183 GCA_964647525.1 uncultured Candidatus Saccharibacteria bacterium
TATTGTATTAATTTTTTTAATTAATACTTTCTTTGCAACAGCATCAATAGATGCAAGTTATGAATGCAGGGAAAAAAACTGTAGGGAAGGCACTGAAATAGATTTCACAGTAAATATATACAACAATATCAACAAAAGCATTAATGTAGGTGATGTATATGTAAAAGACAAGGATTATGGTATTATTCTTGGATTTGACCTTAGTGAAAGTGTAGTTTTAAACCAAGATGAAGTTCGTAGCTTTAATTTTACAAGTTTGGTTAAGGCTCCAGCAAAAGGCTATACTTTTTATTATGTTCCATGTTTTAAGATGTCTTATGCTGATAATCCAGAACAAGTTTTTGAAATATGCGGCAAAACTGTAAAAAGTTTTAGTGTTATTCCTTTATCAAAGATTGAATGCAAAGAGGATTCTGAGTGTGAAGATGATGAATACTGCAATACATTCAGTATTTACAAATGCAGAAAACTTGAATGCAATCCTAATGAAACTGCAGTTAATCATTCATGTGTTGTTTTACAGCCAGAAAAAATAGTTATTATCAACTGGAAAAATGTTATACTAACAGTCGGATTTATTGGTTTGGCTGTTGTTTTATTGTTTTTATTCATAGGAAAAAAACAAAGGCATGAAGATGAGGATTATGTAGATATGACTGCTGAATTTAGCGAAGAGGAAGAATCATTTAAAAAAAAGGAAACAGATAAGGAAGAGGAGCATAAAAAAGAGAAGCTAGATAAAGAGAATAAAAAGATTGAAGAATCTTTTAGGGAATTAAAAGAAGATAAGCCTAAAAAAGATGAAGAGAGTAAAGAAATTAAGGAACTTACTCAAGAATTTAAAGAGCCAAAAGAAGAGGAAAAACCTGAAAAAGAAGTTGGAGGGGATGAAGAAATCAAAAAAAAGAAATCTAAACCCAAAAAAGCCAAAAACAACAAAAAGAAATACAAGCGCGTAAAACAAGATAAAACAGTTAATGCAGTTTCAGATTATATGACAATTGAAGAAAAGAGTGAAAGGAAGGAAAATCAGGAAATAGAAGATAAAGACATAGAGATAATGGATTACGGCGATTATGAAGATGATGAAGAAGAAAATAAGGATATTTTCTGATTAATTATTTTTACGCCCCGGTGGCTTAGTGGCTATAGCGCCACCTTGGTAAGGTGGAGGTCGCGAGTT
>CAZYGB010000121.1:0-1173 GCA_964647525.1 uncultured Candidatus Saccharibacteria bacterium
CTTTATAATTGACTGGTATAGGATGTTCCAAAAAGAATTTAATATTATGAGTTGTCAGCTCCCTTGCTAAGCATTGTTTATATGTCGATTGAAGCAATCCAGGTCCGAGATTTCTATGTACCTCTATTGCACAGCCAATAATTTTCTCTGTGAAAAAGTCTCTTTCTATTTTCTTATTATGCTCTGTGCTCTCTGTGGTTTTTAAAGACTTCTTTGTGTACATTTTTTTATTATATGTATTGGACTTCATCGGAACGAGTATATCGTTCGATAAAATTGTGTTTATACTCCGAGAAACTGCTGTTATTAATGGCTTCCCGGATTTCTTTGATCAGCGTATTATAAAAAGTTAAATTATGAAGTGTCATTAATCTGACACCAAGTATTTCTTTCACATTAATAAGATGGCGAATGTACGCTCTTGAAAAATTTCTGCATGCATAGCAATGACAATCATCCTGAATGGGGCGGAAATCCTCTTTGAATTCTCCATTTCGCACAGTGAGTCTGCCATCTCTGGTAAAAGCCTGCCCGTTCCTTGCATGACGCGTGGGCATCACGCAGTCGAACATATCAACTCCGCGCTCGATATTCTCGAGCAGATCTATTGGTGTTCCTACACCCATTAAATAACGCGGTTTTTCTTTCGGCAGGATTTTATCCATCAGGTTAACAATTCGTAGCATATCCTCCTTATTTTCACCCACAGCTAAACCTCCAATGGCATAGCCGGGAAAATCAATGCTGATCAATTCTTCTGCGTTTTCTTCCCGAAGGTCATCATAAATACTTCCCTGCACTATTCCAAACAGGGATTGTTCACCACCGAGTTGTTCATGTTTTATCTTACAGCGTTCTGCCCAGCGAAGTGACATTTCAGCGGAATCCTTTGCATACTTCTTTGTACACGGATGCGGAGCACACTCATCTATTACCATAATGATATCAGCGCCAAGATTATGCTCGATCTCCATAACCCGCTCCGGACTGAATATATGATAACTTCCATCAATATGTGACTGAAACTCAATTCCCTCTTCTGTGATCTTCCTGAACTGCTGCAAACTCATCACCTGAAAGCCACCGCTATCAGTCAGCATGTTCTTATCCCAATTTATAAAAGAGTGCAGTCCGCCTGCTTTTTTTATGAGTTCGTCCCCGGGACGCAGGTAT
>CAZYGB010000122.1:0-1041 GCA_964647525.1 uncultured Candidatus Saccharibacteria bacterium
CTATACTGCTTATCTCCATGTATATGATTCTGAAAATAGAAGTGGCTCCACTTCCTGTAGTGCTAATGTTGAATATCAGTATTTACCAGCACTAGATATCAATCTTTGGGCAGACAAATATTCTTTAATCCAAGGAGAATCAACATATCTCCGTTGGACTTCTACCCATGCTAATTATTGTGTCGCTTCTAGTGGATGGAGTGGTACCAAATCAACTTCCAACTATGAATCTACCAGCCCATCAGGCACTACTACCTATACTCTTACTTGTTATGGTGACGGAGGCCATAGCACTAAATCTCTTACAATTTATGTAAGTGGTTCAGGAAAGAATCTTTCTCTGAATAAATTGGGAAGGAATCTTTCTCAAGGAGAGAGAGTTTATCAAAAGGTTATTCGTGTAACTGAGAATGATGTTATTCAGTTCTACATTACAGTAACAGCTGGACAGAATAAAGACCTTTCTAACGTAACCTTAAAAGATCCTCTGCCAGCACCTTTAAGCTATATGGCAGGAACTACCAAAATCAATGGCATTATTCAGCCGGATACCATCACTACTACTGGGTTAAACTTGGGAACAATTCCCCGAGGAACAAGTAAAACAGTAGTTTTCCATGCTTTGAGTGGTGCTACTGGCACTTATCTTACCTATACTAATACTGCAGAAGTAGTCGCTAGCGGAGAAAGTACAGTCCAAGACAGTGCTTCTATTGTTTACGGATTGGTAGCAGGAGCAGCCACTGTAAAAACAGGTGCCAGTGATTCTCTTTTGCTAACACTCCTTATCAGTTTGGCCTTTGCTCTCTTTTCTTGGTACTATCTTAAATTCAATCCTCGGGGACAATTGGCTTTTGCTAATATGGAAAGTAACATCCGTGACTGGAAGCTTAATACTATCCGACAAAAAATAAAGAGAAACAATTAAGCAAAATTAACAAAAACAGTCCTGAGTTTTCTCAGGACTGTTTTAATTTCTGGGGTGGCCGACGGGGCTTGAACCCGCAATCTCTGGGATGAAAGCCCAGTGAGTTAAACCAT
>CAZYGB010000123.1:0-1004 GCA_964647525.1 uncultured Candidatus Saccharibacteria bacterium
AATACTATCATCAATGATGACTATAACCTGGGGATCGAGGATAACCTGGCGAATTACCGGGCACTGGTGGGAACCAGCGCAAACGGGAATAATGACGAGAATGCCCAGCGACGGCGGATCACGAATAATGTCACTAAGGCCGTGAAGGTGGACAGCGATTTTACCGGACCCTACCGGGGAACTACTTTGAAAGCCTATATCTGTGCATTTTATCTCTGGCAGAAGAACGATACGGATAAAATAGACCTGTGGTTTTATGACTATGGCCTGGTGGATGGCAGTGAACATCCGTTAGCCGGTGGGAAGTCCATCGACGTGAATGGTGAGTTTGTCCGGTATTTCGCGGCGGTGGGGCGGCTGATGCAACTGAATAATATCCTGGATCCGGATAACACGGCGGAGATCCAGGCGGCTGGGCTATGCTATTCTGAGCATCAGCAACTGGACATTAACCCGGTGAGTAATTTGAAACTGTTTTATGACCGGGAGGGATCGGAAGGGACGGGCCTGGCGGAGATATTCGGGAACCCGGTGGTCCTGCAGAAGCGGGGAGTCCATACGGTGTATGCCAAGAGCGATCCGGCGGACCCAACGAACTGGCCAATCCAGAAATCGATCCATAATATCGGGAATATTGCCAAGAACGGCTATTGTGAGGCCAATGGGGACTTGCTGATCGTATTCTATGACGGCATTTACCGGCTTAGTCCGAATAACCTGGCGGAGACGGACCAGACTCCGACTCAACAACTCCGGATCAGCGATCCGATCGAGTCGGTATTCCTGGCACTGAGTACCAGCCAGAAGGAAGCGATCCAGTCCCGGTACAACCAGGAAGAGGAGGAGGTGATCTTCCGGTTCACCAATGCGAGTACCTGGGCCTACAGCATGAAGGATGAGACCTGGCGGGAGATCGACAGCGGGGAGAACTGGGACTTTTGCGCGACTGGCGAAGAGAACCAGGTGCTGATATTTGACAATACGGATAAGAAATGCTACGGGAT
>CAZYGB010000124.1:0-1002 GCA_964647525.1 uncultured Candidatus Saccharibacteria bacterium
AACTAACACTAACTAATACTAAAAAAAAAGCCAACATAAATTTAATATGAAGGCATTCTAAACCAGCTTTTCTTTCTTTTTTCATTAGATTCTCCTATATAACTTCTTTGTTCTCTTATTGTTCCCATAAGCATTTTTCTTATTCCTTCATTCATTGGTTGCTTGAGAGTAATTAATGTATTACTAAAAACAATCTCGTGAACAAATCCTAATTGGTCAACACCATTAATTCCATATTCTTTCCAATTCTTTAAACACATTGCTTGGGCTTGTTTACAAATACCTAAAAGTCTTTTCTTTATTTCTTGATCCTTTAAGTTTGAAATAGAAACATTTCTTGAAGAAACTGCTAACATTAAATTAGATAATTCCCAAGCACCAATCATTGATAAAGCCCTCTTTTGTAATGCTTGAATTGGTATCCATTTTCCTTCAATAAATTCTTTCCCCATTAATTTATTCCTAATAATCTCTACTATTTCATCTGGATTAATTTTATCTAATAAGTCTGCTTTTTCACTTGCCTGATAAATTTGTTGGGGTTGTTCTTGCTGTTGAGATTCTTCCATTATTTCTCCCCCTTCTTTTTCTTCTTCTTTTTAAACCCTAAGAATTTAGAAAATGAAAAACCTTTTGTGAATGGTCTTGTTTCTAACCCCGACCATTTCTTTGTTGATTTTGGGGTTGTTGCTTTTGATTTTATACCAAATGCTATTGCTTTATAGCTTGGGGTGTAGGCATATTTTCTTTTGCTTTTGATTGACTTTGAACCACCAAAAGTTGGGGAAATTCCTTTAAAGAATGGGGGGACGAAAAATCCTACGGGTGTTGGTTTTATTGGAGGAATATTTAATCCTGAACCAAAACCTGTTGGGGCTATTGTTGGGGATGCTTGAGATAATTTTGATTGTTGCTTTGTTAATCCTTTTATTGCTGAACTTAATGCTGGAGCTTGGGTTGGAGTTTGTAATAAATCTAAATTAACAATACTTATTGGTGTTT